>SKMM01000063.1 GCA_007121055.1 Paracoccaceae bacterium
CCACAGCACCAGCCACAGCCCGCCCAGCGCCATCACCGGCAGCACCCAGCCGGGCGGCTGCACCACCGGCATCACCGCCCCCTCCAGCCCCGCCACGAAGGCCGCCACCCCGAGGATCCAGCGCGTCCCAAGCTCCATCACCCACAGCGCCGGCCCTGCGAGGCCAAAGGGCGCCAGCACCCCCGCCGCCACCGCCGCCGGCATCACCACCGAACCCATCAGCGGCACCGCCAGCAGATTCGCCACCAACCCGTATTCCGCCACCCGGTTGAACGCCGCCGCAGCCACCGGCGCCGTGGCAAATCCCGCCACCGTGGAACAGATCACCACCCCCATGGGGGCCGCCACCCAGCCCGGCACCCGCATCCGGTCCTCTCCCGCCGCCGCCCGCCAGTCGCGCAAGGCCCCGAACACCGCCACCAGCGCCACGGTGGCCGCGAACGACATCTGGAACCCCGCCTCCAGCAGCGCCTCGGGCCGCAGCACCAGGATCAGCGTGGCGGCCATGGCCACGGACCGCAGGCTCAGCGCGCGCCGGTCCGCCAGCACCGCCACCAGCATCACCGCCACCATGACAAACGCCCGCTGCGTCGCGACATTCCCGCCTGACAGCGCCAGGTAGAACGCCCCCGCCCCCAACGCGACCACGGCCGCGATCTTGCGCGTGGGCAGCCGCAGCGCGAGGGGCGGCACCAGCGCCAGCCCCGTGCGCACCGCGCCGAACACGATCGCCGTCAGCAGCCCCATGTGGAGCCCCGAAATCGCCAGCAGATGCGCGAGGTTCGAGGCCCGCAAATCCTCCAGCGTCTCGCGCCCCACCCCGGTCCGGTCGCCGGTTAGGATCGCCGCGGCAAAGCCCCCGCCCTCGCCCGGCACAGCAGCCTGCACCGCCGCCGAAATGCGCATCCTGAGCCGCGTCACCGCCTGCCCCAGCCCCGCCGCCTGCGCCGGTTCCACCAGCAGAAGCGGCGTGCGGGTATACCCCACCGCGCCGATCTTCTGGAAATACGCGAGGCGCGCAAAGTCGAACCCCCCGGGCTCCGCCGGTCCCGACGGCGGGCTCAGATGGCCCGTCAGCATCACCCGCTGCCCGGCCTCGGGGTCGAGGAACCCCTGCTCTCCGTGCAGCGCCACGCGCACCCGGGCAGGGGTGCGGTGGGGCGAGATCCGCTCCAGCACGACCTGGTCCAGGGTCAGCCGGGGCGCGTTGGAATGGGAGCGGTCGATGGCGACCACCCGCCCCTCGATGGCGCCGTAATAGTGCCAGCCCAGCACCGGCGCCGCGACCATATGCGTGCGCAGCCCCGCCAGACCCGCCCCGATCAGCGCGAGACAGACAAGCGCGGCAAGGGGTTGCGCGGCTTCGGGGCCGCGCAGCCATACCGCCAGGACCCCGGCGCAGCCCATGGCCAGGGCGGTCCAGGCCGCGGGACCGGGCTCCACCGGCAGGGTAAAGTAGCCGGCGATGCCGAGCGCCAGCGCCACGGGGACGAAGCAGAAGAGGCGGCCGCGGGCCTGGCCCAGCGCCTCGGCCGGGGCGTGGAGGAGGGCATGCAGGAGGGCGGTCGGGGGGGGCACCCTCGGCCGGAGCGCAGCCGGGGACCGCGCGTGGGGGGGCGCCCTTGTCGACACGCCGGGGATTGCCTAGACCCTCCGAAAAGCGCCTGAATTCTGCCCTTCGTGCCAAAATGTGGTTTCTGAAGGGTTAACATCGCCCCCTCCCATTCCGCACCGAAGGCCCGTCCCATGTCCGCACCCGTCCCCGACCCCGCGCCCATCGTCACCCGCTTTGCCCCTTCGCCCACTGGGTTTCTGCACATCGGGGGCGCGCGCACGGCGCTGTTCAACTGGCTCTATGCCCGCGGACGGGGCGGTAAGTTCCTGTTAAGGATCGAGGACACCGACCGCGCTCGCTCGACCCCGGAGGCCACGGCCGCGATCCTCGACGGGCTGACCTGGCTCGGCCTCGACTGGGACGGCGAGGCCACCAGCCAGGCCGCCGGCGCCGACCGCCACGCCGAGGTCGCCCGCGCGATGCTGGCGGCCGGCACCGCCTACAAATGCTTCTCGCCGCCCGACGAGATCGAGGCGTTTCGCGAGGCCGCGCGTGCCGAGGGACGCTCGACCCTGTTCCACAGCCCCTGGCGCGACGCGGACCCCGCGACCCACCCCGACGCGCCCTTCGCGATCCGGCTGAAGGCCCCGCGGCTCGGCGACACGGTGATCGACGACGCGGTGCAGGGGCGCGTGAGGTTTTCCAACGATCAGCTTGACGACATGGTGCTTTTGCGCGCCGATGGTACGCCCACCTATATGCTGGCGGTGGTGGTGGACGACCACGACATGGGCGTGACCCATATCATCCGCGGCGACGACCACCTGAACAACGCGGCGCGCCAGAGCCTCGTGTATCAGGCGATGGGTTGGGACTTCCCCGTCTTTGCCCATATCCCGCTGATCCACGGGCCGGACGGCAAGAAGCTGTCGAAACGCCACGGCGCGCTGGGAATCGAGGAGTACCGGCGCATGGGCTATCCGCCGGCGGCGCTGCGCAACTATCTGGCGCGGCTGGGCTGGAGCCATGGCGATGCGGAGGTCTTCACCGATACCGAGGCGCTGGCCTGGTTCGACCTGCCCGGAATCAACCGTGCGCCGGCGCGGCTCGACTTCAAGAAGCTCGACCATATTTCGGGGCGCCACATCGCCATGGCCCCCGATGCTGCGGTGCTGCAGGACATCGACAGCTATCTGGCCGCGACCGGGGCGCCTGCGCTGACCGAGGCGCAGCGCGACGGCCTGTCGCGGGCGCTGCCCAGCCTCAGAGATCGCGCGAAAAACATAACGGAAGTTCTTGAAAAGGCGCATTTCGTTCTGACGGACCGGCCCATCGAGCCGGATGAGAAATCGAAGGCGGCGCTCGAAGATGTATCCCGCGGTATACTGGCAGAATTGACGCCGCGGCTGCAAAATGCTAATTGGCGGCGAGAGGATTTGGAGGCCGCCGCCAAGGCCGTCGCCGACACGCACGGGGTGGGTCTGGGCAAGGTCGCACAGCCCTTGCGCGCGGCGCTGGCAGGGCGGACAGTAACCCCCAGCGTCTTTGACATGATGCTGGTGATCGGGCGGGAGGAAACGCTGGCCCGCATCGCCGACGCCACGGGCTGAGGCCCGGCGCGTCCGACAGGCGCCAGATCCGGCGGCAGCACGGGTCGCGCAACGACACACGGCGCGCGCCCTGCGGGCTGCGGCCGAGCGGGAGAGGGAATGGGATGCTCGACAACCAGATGAAGGCCACGTTGCAGATCCGCGACAAGACCGTGGAACTGCCCATGCACTCGCCCACCCTCGGGCCGGACGTCATCGACATCCGCAAGCTCTATGCCGAGGGCGACGTCTTCACCTACGATCCGGGCTTCACCTCGACGGCGTCCTGCGAGAGCACCATCACCTATATCGACGGTGACGAGGGGGTGCTGCTGTACCGCGGCTTTTCCATCGACGAGCTGGCGGAGAAGTCCCACTTCCTCGAAGTCTGTTACCTGCTGCTCTATGGCGATCTTCCCACCGCCGAACAGCTGGAGGATTTCGAGACGCGGGTGACCCGACACACGATGCTGCACGAGCAGATGCAGAACTTTTTCCGGGGGTTTCGGCGCGACGCGCACCCGATGGCGATCATGGTGGGGATCGTGGGCGCGATGTCGGCCTTCTACCCCGATTCGACCGACATCGCCGATCCCTGGCAGCGCGAGGTGGCCGCGATCCGCATGATCGCCAAGATGCCCACCATCGCCGCCTGGGCCTACAAGTATTCGGTGGGCCAGCCCTTCGTCTATCCGCGCAACGATCTGGATTATTCCTCGAACTTCCTGCGGATGTGCTTTGCCGTCCCGGCCGAGGATTACGAGGTCAACCCGATCCTGTCGCGCGCCATGGACCGGATCATGACGCTGCACGCCGACCACGAGCAGAACGCGTCCACCTCTACCGTGCGGCTGGCGGGGTCCTCGGGGGCGAACCCGTTCGCGTGCATCTCGGCGGGGATCGCCTGTCTGTGGGGGCCCGCGCATGGCGGCGCCAACCAGGCCTGCCTCGAGATGCTGCGCGAGATCGGGACGGTCGACCGCATCCCCGAATACATCAAGCGCGCCAAGGACAAGGACGACCCGTTCCGCCTGATGGGCTTTGGCCACCGGGTCTACAAGAACTTCGACCCGCGCGCCAAGGTGATGGCGCAGTCCGCGGACGAGGTGCTGGGGCTGCTGGGGATCGAGAACAACGAGACCCTGCAGGTCGCCAAGGAGCTGGAGCGGATCGCGCTGGAGGACGAGTATTTCGTCTCCAAGAAGCTCTATCCGAACGTGGATTTCTATTCGGGGATCATCCTCGAGGCGATGGGCTTCCCGACCTCGATGTTCACGCCGATTTTCGCGCTGAGCCGCACGGTGGGCTGGATCTCGCAGTGGAAGGAGATGATCGCCGACCCGAGTCAGAAGATCGGCCGGCCGCGGCAGCTCTATGTCGGCCCGGCCCGGCGCGACTATGTCGAGGTGGAGAACCGCTGAGCCGCGCGGAACCCGGACGCGCGGCTGGGCGTTGATCTGCAGGGCAGGCCGCCGGGGGACGGTGGCTTGGGCGCAGGCGAAGGAGATTCAGGATGGGGATCCGCAATCTGGGTGTTCTGGTGGCCGCGGGGCTGCTCTTCGCGGTCGGCACGGCGGAGGCGCAGCCGAGGCACTGCCCGCCCGGCCTTGCCAAGAAGGCGGTGCCCTGCGTGCCGCCCGGCCAGGTGCGCAAGGCCTGGCGGGTGGGCGAGCCGCTGCCGCGCGGGACCCGCTTCGTCATCATCGAAGACTACCGGCGCCACGGCCTGCCGCGCCCCGGGCGGGGCACGCAATATGTGCGGGTCGACAATGACGTGCTGCGCATCGCCATCGCGACCGCCCGCGTGATCGAGAGCGTCACCACCATCGGCCGGCTGCTGAACTGATCCTCCGGAACCGGCGGCGCCATCGGGCCCCGGGGGGGGGCGAACCGGCGCCGATGTGGGCGCCGACGGCCCCCGAAGACCGCCGCGCAGCCCTGCGGCCACCGGTACGCAGGCCGGATGGAAAAGGGTCCTCCAGGACAGGACGTTGGCATCGACAGGCCCCGGAGCCGGTGCTAGAGGCTCGGGCCGGATTTCAACGTCTTGAGGGAGGACACCATGAAACCCACCCGCGTCGCGCTGGCCGCCGGGCTGGCGCTGGCCACCGCCTCGGCCGCCTGGGCCGAGTTCGAGGACATGGACCCGATCACGCTGCGGCTTGCGCATGTGGTCAACGAACAGGACAGCTTCCACGTCGCGGCCGAGCATTTCCGCGATCTGGTCGAGGAGCGCAGCGGCGGCCGGATCACGGTGGAGCTGTTCCCCAACGCGACCCTGGGCGACGAGCGCACGCTGCTGGAGGGGATGCAGATCGGCTCGGTCGACATGGGAGTGATCACCAACGGGCCGGTGGCGAACTTCCTCGAGGAGATGGCGGTGTTCGAGCTGCCCTTCCTGTTCCCCTCGGCCGAGGCGGCGCATGCGGTGCTGGACGGCGAGATCGGGCAGGAGCTGCTGGACCGGCTGCAGGAGGTCAACCTCGTGGGGCTCGGCTTTGCCGAGCGGGGGTTCCGCAACATCACCAACAGCCAGCGCGAGATCCGTGAGCCGGCGGACCTGCAGGGGCTGCGCATCCGGGTGATCGAGAACCCCGTCTACATCGCGGCCTTCCGGGAGCTGGGCGCCAACGCCATCCCCATGGCCTGGACCGAGGCGCTGACGGCGATGCAGCAGGGCACCATCGACGGGCAGGAGAACCCGGTGGGCGTGGTCTATTCCTTCGGGCTGAACGAGACCCAGACCCACATGACCATGACCCGCCACATCTATGCGCCGGCGGTCTTCGTGATGGGCGCGCCGCTGTGGAACCGCCTGCCCGAGGCCGCGCAGGAGCTGGTGGTCGAGGCCGCCCGCGAGGGCGGGGCCCATGCCCGCGCCTTCAACGCCGAGATGGAGGCCTCGCAGCTCGAGGCGCTGCGCGAGTCGGGCATGGCGATCGTCGAGGATGCCGACCTGACCGTGTTCCAGGAGGCCGTGGCGCCCGTCTTCGCGACCTATGGCGAGCAGTTCGGCGACTACCTGGAGCGGATCCAGGCCGCGATCGACGCGATGGACTGACATGCTGCGTCTGCTCGGTGCGATCGACCGGGCCCTGGCGGCCATCCTCAAGCCCCTCGTGGCGCTGGGGATGGCCGCGCTGATTTTCGTGATCACCGCGCAGATCGTCAGCCGGGTGGTCTTCACCGCCTTCGGCTGGACCGAGGAGGTGGCGCGGTTCCTGCTGATCTGGCTGACCTTTCTCGGGGCCGCTTTGGCCTGGCAGCAGGGGCGGCACATCGCGGTGACGGTGCTGGTGGAGCGGTTGCCGGCCGGGGCACGGCGCTGGGTGCAGGGGGCGGCGCTGCTGGTGGTGTGCGGCTTTGCGCTGGCCTTGGCGTGGCTGGGGTGGTCCTTCATGGAGGTGAGCGCCTTCCAGCGCTCGCCCTCGCTGCGGCTGCGGATGGCGCATGTCTATGCGGTGATCCCGGTGGCCGCGGGGCTGATCGCGTGGTTCAGCCTGACGGATCTGGTGCGGCTGGCGGTCGGGCGGCCGCCGGAGGGGCAGGGGGGCGTGACATGAGCCTTCTGCTGTTCGGACTGTTCGTGCTGTTTCTGGTGATGGGGGTGCCGGTGGCCATCGCCATCGGAGCAGCGACCCTGGCGGCGATGCAGGCGGCCGGGGTGCCGACCATGGTGCTGCCGCAGCGGATGTTCGCGGGCATCAACTCGTTTGCGCTGGTGGCGATCCCGATGTTCATCCTGGCGGGCGACGTGATGGCGCGGGGGGCGGTCAGCGCGCGGCTGGTGGCGCTGGCCGAGGCGCTGATCGGCTTCGTGCGCGGGGGCTTGTCGGTGGTGTCGGTGCTGGCGGGGATGTTCTTTGCCGCGATTTCGGGCTCGGGGGCGGCGACCACGGCGGCGGTGTCCTCGACGCTGGTGCCCGAGCTGACGCGCAAGGGCTACGACCCGGCCTCGGCCGCGAGCCTGATTGCCGCCAGTGGGACCATCGGGGTGGTGATCCCGCCCTCGGTGCCGATGATCATCTATGCGGTGATCGCGCAGGAATCGGTGTCTCGGCTGTTCCTGAACGGGTTCCTGCCGGGCCTGGCCATGGGGCTGGGGCTGATGGCCATCGCGCTGGTGCAGGGGCACCGGCGGGCCTATCCGGCGGGCGCGCCGTTCCGGCTGGCGACGATCTGGGCCACCTTCCGGGCGGCGTTCTGGGGGTTGATGACGCCGGTGATCATCCTCGGCGGCATCTTCTCGGGCATCTTCACGCCCAGCGAGGCGGCGGTGGTGGCGGTGAACTATGCGATCCTTGTGTCGCTGTTCATCTACCGCGACCTGAGCCTGCGGGAGCTGTACCACCTGCTGATCCGGTCGGGCGTGACCACGGCGGTCATCATGATCGTCATTGCGGCCTCGGCGGTGCTCAGCTGGGCGCTGTCGAACTGGCAGGTGCCGACGGCGATTGCGCGCTTCGTGTTGAGTCTGTCGGCCGAGACCTGGCTGATCCTGGCGCTGATGCTGGTGCTGATCCTGCTGACGGGGGTGTTCATCGAGACCGCCTCGGCGCTGATCATCCTCACGCCTATCCTGCTGCCGCTGGCGGTGCAGCTGGGCATCGATCCGGTTCATTTCGGGATCATCATCGTGGTGGGGCTGGCGATCGGGATGATCACGCCGCCGGTGGCGATCAACCTCTATGTGGCCTCGTCCGTGACGGGCATCGGGCTGGAGCGGATCGCGGGCGCGGTGCTGCCCTATCTGGCGGTGCTGATCGCGGTGCTGGTCGCCATCGCCTATCTGCCGCTCCTGCTCTGATCGCGCGGTCGACCTGCCCCGGTGCCTCGGCGGCCCCGCTGGAACGGCCGATCCGACAGGTCGGTCATCCCCGGGGCCGTCGGGTCGCGCCCTTCTCAGAACCGCTGGATGCTGTCGCTCGCGGTCGGCGCCCCCGACCAGGAGCGGCGCAGGCGCTTGAGCCAGGTTGCACCGCGGTTGTATTGCGTCTGCATCATCTCGGCCACGGCCACGTCATAGTGCAGCTGCAGGCCCCAGATGTCGCTGATGTAGCGCCCCTCCTTGCGCATGCGGTCGAGAAGCGCCAGCGCCTCGGCGTAGCTGAGGCCGCCGTCGCGCTGCAGGATCATCTGCAGGCGGTAGTCGACGTCATGGGCCATCTTGGCGTCGCCGCAGATCATCACATGGGCGGCGGGGTGCATCAGGTCGCGCGCGACCTCCGCGCCGTCGGCGTCGAGCGCGTCCTGCACATAGGCCTTGGCGGGCCCGGCGCGGGAAAACGCCACCGACAGACGCGACAGGTAGCCGCCGGTCCGCCAGCCCACGACGCGGCCGCGTTCGAGGAACTCGTCGGAGTCGCGGCAGCCGAAATAGAGCGACACCGGGGTGTCGCCGCCGGCGCGGACGCCGCGGGCCACGCGGTCCTCCATGGCGCCGCAGAGTGCTGCGATCCCGGTGCCCGCGGCGATCATCAGCACGGGGCCGCCGGGCGCGTCGGGCAGGCCGCGCGGGGCCTTCTTGAGCGCGATGCGCACCTGCGCGCCGGCCGGCTGGGCGGCGAGGTAGTGCGAGGCGATGCCCCGCACCAGCCGTCCGTCCTGGCGTTGCGAGCTGTAGACCCCCACCATCAGCCAGATCCGGCCCGGATGGGTCCGCGGCGTCGAGGCGATGGAGTAGAGCCGCGGCTTGAGCCGGGGCAGGAGCTGGATCAGCACCTCGAAGGGCGGCACGTTCTCGGGGAAGGCGTCGAACAGGTCGACGACGGTGACGTAATCCTCCTGCAACCGGTCGAGAAGCTCGCGCCGCTCGGCCCCGTCATCCTCGCCGTTCAGGACCCACACCCACAGCTCCAGCTGCCGGGCCCCGTCGCCGCCCATGTCGAGCATCGCGGCCAGCAGCTCCTCCGGAGCGGCGGGCATTGACAAGTCCAGATCCTCGGTCAGGAGCTTGCGCAGCGAATAGCCGGCGCGGAACCGCGCCAGTGCCTCGTTCGAAGCGCCATGGGCGCGGAACCAGGTCTCGGGCGGCAGGCCGAGATGGATGCAGAGCCGGGCGACCAGATCCTCGGGGTTGCGCGGGTGGACGGCCACATGGTCGCCCGGCGCGTAGGCAGGCGCCTCCCCGGCTGCGTCCAGCAGCGCCTGCGGCAGATCGATGGCGATGAAGCGGGTCGACCGCGGCTCCTTGGGCTGGCGCAGCATCTCGGTGTTGGTGGCGATGGTGCCGACCTCGCGCGGGTCGGGGGGCGGGTCGCGCTGCGGCGGGATCAGCTCCACCAGCGGGCGGCGCACGGGGCAGACGCGCTGCTCCTTGCCCCAGCGCTTGACGAACATCTCGATCCAGCGCTTGACCGTGTCGGCCTGCCCGGCGATCTCGTCGGCGGTCTCGAGGCTGGCCATGCGGTCGGCGCCTGCGGCGGCGAGGGCGGCGTCCATGGTGTGGGCGGCGCGGCAGAACTGCGGATAGATCCGGTTGCCGAGGCCGATCACGGCGAATCGGGTCTCGGACAGGGCGCCCGCCGGCGCCTCCTCCAGCGCGGCGAGCAGCGCCTCGCCGCTTTGCGGCACGTCGCCGTCGCGGCAGGTGGCGACGATGGCGAGTACGCGCGACTTGGCGGCGAGCTCCTCGACCGTGACCTCGTCCATCGACTTGACCGTGGGCGAGAGCCCGGCGAGGCGGCGGGCGGCCTGGTGGGCATAGCCTTCGGCGGTCCCGGTCTCGGAGGCGTAGATGATCAGCGGGTGGGTGGTGCGGGCCGGGGCCTTGCGCGCCGCCCGCGGCGGGGCGGCCGCGGTCTCGTCCATCTGCGCGACCCACCGGTCGGCGGCGTAGGCGTAGCAGGGCTTGAGCATGAAGTCCCGCATCTCGTGGTGCCACACGGGCGTGGTGGAGCCGCCCGCCGCCGGCACGATCCAGGAGCCCTGGGCGGGGCATTCGCGGCCCGCGCGTTTCTCGCGCAGGTCGTGGATCATGAACTGGCGCGAGGCGGTCTGGTGGTCGACCAGCGTCACCCGCGCCTGCTGGAAGGAGTGCAGGATCGCCACGTTCAGTTCCAGGAAGGCCCGGTCGCGCCAGAGCGTCTGTTCGCTGGAGGTGTCGAGGCCCAGCGCCTCGGCGATGTCGAGGGCGCGGTCGTAGCGGCCGGGCTCCCACAGGTCGCGGGCGATCTCGGTGCCCATGAACCAGCCGTTGAAGGGCACGCAGCCGTAATTGATGCCGCCGATTTCCAGCCGGAAGTTGGAGATCGCCGGGACCGCGCACCATTTCATCCCGAGCGCCGCGATGCCGGGTTCGGTGGGGTGGCTGATCGGGACCTCCAGCACCTCCTCGGGGTCGAGCGGGTAGAGGCGCGGCGCCTCGTCCGGAAGCTCGATCACCAGCGGCAGGACGTCATAGTCGCCGCGCGGCTCGGGCGGGGTCCAGCCCAACCCCTCGATGGCGCGGGTGAGCTCGAGATTGGCGCGGTCGCCCAGGATGCGGCCGTCGGGCATCTGGTAGGCGGCGTAGCGGATGAGCTGGCTGTTCCAGATCCGCGGGCCCCAGCGTTCGCCCGGGCCCAGCGCGCGGAACACTGTCAGCACGATCTCGATGTTGCCGCCATTGGTGGCGGTGCGCAGGTGCTGGATGCATTCGGCCTGCATCGCGTCCGGGTCGGTGACGTTGCGGCAGTCGCGCACGATCAGGTTCTTCCACGAGATCCGGCCGATGCATTTCGGCGCATTGCGCCAGGCGAGCTTGGCGCCGTAGTCAAGCTCCTCGGCGCTGTGGGTGTAGGTGCCGGTGGCGCGGACCTCGCGCTGGATCGCGGCCCAGCGCTTGCGGGTCTTGGCGTCGGACCAGCCGAGCTCGGCGGCGACCTGGTCGACGAAGGTGCGCGCCTCGGCCAGAAGGCGTTCCTGCTGGGCCATGGGTTCGGCCACGATGCGCGCGACCCGGTCGAACAGCACCCGCCAGCCGCGCTCCATCTCCGGGTCGAGCGGGTGGCCGAAGCGGCCGAGCGTGTCGAGCAGGGGGGCTGCGAGGCGGGCGTATTCGCCGGCGGGGATCTGGTTGACCTGGTGGATGCGGGCGAGGTTGCGCAACTCGTCACGCAGCCCGTCTGGGTCGCCCGCGGCCTGGCCCAGGAACACCACCGTGTCGATCAGATGGCGCGACAGCGTGTCCATGTCGGCGGTGCGGAACAGCCCCACCAGCTCGGGATGGGCGTCGAACAGCGACTTGTAGAAGAAGATGCCGGCGGCCTGCGCATCGGCCAGCATCGCCTCGGCGCCGGCGCGCATGCGCTGCACCACGGCGGGCGCCAGCGCGGCGTCCTGCTCGGCGCGGATGGCGTTCATCGGCGCCTCGATGTGGCGTCGGAAGAACCGGGCGAGTGCCGAGTCCGCGCCGCGGGCGATGTCGGCGCGCTCGTACTCCTCCAGATACGGCGCCTTGGTGAGCGTCCACAGGAACGCCTCGCGCGCCACCTCCCAGCTGCCGGGGCGCATGCCATAGGTGGCGAAGAAGGCGCCGCACTCGGCGATGCTGTGGCAGCGCGCGTCGCGCGCGGCGGGGGCGATGGCGTAGGCCTCGCGCAGGGTGGC
This sequence comes from Paracoccaceae bacterium, assembly GCA_007121055.1. GTDB lineage: Bacteria > Pseudomonadota > Alphaproteobacteria > Rhodobacterales > Rhodobacteraceae > Rhodobaculum. Next base: position 11,734 of record SKMM01000063.1, read on the forward strand.
CTCGACGGTGGGGTCGAGGCCGCGCACCGCGAGGTCGAAGAGCATGAGGAATTCCAGGGGCGCCTGCTGGGCGGTCATTCCGAAAGCCTGTTCCAGCCCGGGGAGCCGCGTGGTCAGGCGTTCGAAAAACAGTTCGGCCAGTGCCGAGTCCTGCAATAGAAACTTGCTCCAACTGTCTCGGACAAGGACTTTTTCGACCGCAGACAATTCCGCTGAATCGACCGATATGGAGGCCGCCGGACGGCCTTCGGCGACGATACGCCCGGTTGCGAACCCCTTTGTCACCTGGACCGCTCCTCCACACCTGCCTCGGCATCCGGATTACGCCTGCATTTCTTGCAGACCCCTGCCCATAGCGGGCGGACATTAAGGGCAAGTGAACCCTGCGCCAAGTGCAATCCTTGATTGAGTGGATGCGATCGTCATGCTACCTGTGAGATTTACGATGGGTGTGGTGCGGGTGTCGTTCAATCTGCGCCCCCGGGGGAGGTGAGCGCTAGGCCATCCCAAGGGCGCTAACGGTTTTTTCACGCCTGCCCGGCAGGAATGGGGTGCGAAAGGTGCCGTCGGTGTCCCGGCGGCGTGGAGGGATCGATGGGGACGGCCAGCTGCGTGCCGCGGTAAAGCCCGGTCGGTCGCCCAGGAGCGGATAGGTGGGTGCTGCCGCGGTGTGGTTTCCGGCGTTGCCGGGCGTTGTGCGCGCGGCCGTGCAGGCTAGGGAGAAAGCGCTGGCGCATGTACGGCATGATCCATCAGGCCCTGCGCGACATGGCATTGCGCGAGATCACCGAGGCGGAATGGAGCGACCTGTTGCGGCGGGGCGGGCATGCGCGGCCCGTGTGCATCGGGCTGGAGTATTACTCCGACGAAACCACCATGGCGCTGATGGATCTGGTGGCGCGCCGGCTCGATCTGCCGGTGGAGGAGTTTCTGCAGGCCTTCGGACGGCTCTGGATCGATTTCGCCGGGGCCTCGGCCTATGGGCGCATTCTCGACATGGCGGGGGATGATTTCGTGTCGTTTCTCCAGAGCCTCGACCGCATGCATTCCAGCATCCGGTCCAACATGCCGCGGGCGGACATGCCGTCCTTCGAGGTGGTCGCGGCGGATGCGCGGGCGATCCGGCTTCGGTACCGGTCGAGCCGCGAGGGGCTTGCGCCCTTCGTGCAGGGGATCCTTGCGGCCGCCGCCGAACGGTTCGACGAGAAGGTGACGATCCGTCACGCGCCGGAGGACGGGGCGGTTCGGTTCGACATCCTGCGGGCGGGCCCCGATGATTGAGGGCGGGCCATTTCCCCAGGCAACGCCGGCCGAGGGCCTCGAGCTGAGCCCGGAGGAGCTGTCGACGTTGTTTCCGGCCCATCTGGTGCTGGGCGCGGATGGCGTGATCATCGATGCCGGCCCGTCGCTGCGGCGCCAGTGCGGGCCCGATCTGCTGGGCCGGTGCTTTTTCGACTGCGTGACGCTGGAACGGCCTGCGGGCGTCGGCTGCATGGACGGTTTGCGCGCCCACCGCCGGGCGCTGATCCTGCGGCTGGAGGGGGAGCAGTCGCTGCGCCTGCGTGGTCTGCTGCTGGACCGGGGGGAGCGGCTGTGGCTGATGCTGGGCCACATCCCGGACCTGCAGGCCGAAGCCGGCCGGCAGCCGCTTCAGATCGCCGATTTTTCGCCCACCGACGGCACGCTCGACATGATGCTGGCCGCCGAGATGCGCTCGGGCATGCTGGCCGAGACGCGGGCGCTGGCCACCGCGCTGGAGGAGCAGCGCAACAAGGCCGAGGCCGCAAACCGCGCCAAGAGCGCCTTCCTGACCACCATGAGCCACGAGATCCGCACCCCGATGAACGCGGTGCTGGGCGTGGCAAACATCCTCGCCGACACCGAGCTCACGGACGAACAGCGCGACTGGCTCGACGTGATGACCGCCTCGGGGCATTCGCTGATGGAGCTTCTGAACAACATCCTCGATCTGTCGAAGATCGAGGCGGGATTGATGGAGCTGCGCCCCGAACCCTTCGACCTGCGCGAGCTGGCGCGGTCGGTGCATGGGCTGTTCGCGCCGGCCGCGGCGATGAAGGACATCCGCATGACGCTGGATTTCGACCTCGAAGGCAGCGTCTATGTGGGTGATTCGCTGCGCGTGCGGCAGGTGTTGTCCAATCTGGTCGGCAACGCCACGAAATTCACCGAAGCCGGGCAGATCGCCATCACCATCCGCGACCGGGTGGAGGAGGGGCGGCGGCTGGTGGAGCTGTCGGTCAAGGACACCGGGATCGGGATCTCGGCCGAGGCGATCTCGCGGCTGTTCCGGGCCTTCACCCAGGCCGACAGTTCGACCACGCGGCGCTATGGGGGCACCGGGCTGGGGCTGTCGATCTCGAAATCCCTGGTCGAGCAGATGGGCGGCGACATCCGCGTCCAGAGCCGGGTCGGGCGTGGGTCGACCTTCACCGCCCTGATCCCGCTGGCGATGACCGAACAGGCGGACGCGGTGCGGCCCGTGCCGGCGGCGGTGCCCGACCCGGGCGGGCCGCTGCATGCGCTGATCGTGGAGGACAATGCCACGAACCGGTTGATCCTGTCGCACTACCTGCGCCGGATGGGCCACAGCTACGACGCGGCCAACAACGGGCAGCAGGCCATCGCCCTGTGGGAGGAGCAGGAGTACGACGTCATCATCATGGACATCGAGATGCCGGTGCTCGACGGGCTGGTGGCGACGCGGGAACTGCGCCGGCGGGAGCGGGCGCTGGGCCGGCGCTACACCCCGATCATCGCGCTGTCGGCCGACGCGATGATGCAGAAGCGCGAGACGGCGCTGAGCGTCGGCATGGACAGCTATCTGACCAAACCCGTGAGCCTGGAGGAGATCGAGGAACGGATCCGAACCATCTGCGCCGAGACGTCCCGGCAGGCGTCGGGGTGACGCCGCGGGCCATGGGCCGGGGCGGGACGTGGATGCCCGCGGTCTGAGCGCCGGGCAGGCCTGCGGGCCGGGGTCTGTGCGCCACCGATTGACGGCCGCGCCGCGATGCGGGACGGTCAGCCAGCGGGTCGCGGGACGGCGCCCACCGGCGCCATGGTCCGGGTGGCCGGGTGCGCGCCGTCCCGGGCACACCATGCACGCACAGGAGCGCCCCATGACAGCCCACCCCCAGCCGGCCGCGACCGACCCTGTCACCGAGGCCAAGGCCATCGTCGAACGCTATCTGGAGCTGTCGATGATCCCCGACCCGGAGGGTGCCTCTGCCTTCCTCGCGCCTGGTTTCGAGCTGGTGTTCACCGGGGGGCGGCGGTTCACCAGCCCGGCCGAGAGCGCGGCCTTCAACGTCAAACGCTATGCCTGGGTGAAGAAGCGGTTCCTGCGCACCGATGCGGCGCTGGACCCGGCCACGGGCGACATCCATGTCTACAACACCGGGTACCTCTACGGCGCATGGCCCGACGGGACCGAATTCGACGGCAACCGCTACATGGACTGTTTCGTGGTCCGCGACGGGCGGATCGTCCGCACCGACGTGTGGAACGACAGCGCCGAGATCCGGCTGCACGCCGCGGGCCTGGCAGAGGCGCCGCTGTGAGGCTGCGCAGCCACGGCCGGTACGACTACAGCCCCATCACCGAGCGCGTCGACTACAGCTGGCCCGGGGGCGCACGGCTGGCGGTCTATGTCGGTCTGAACCTCGAGCATTTCGCCTTCGGCGAGGGGCTGGGGGCGGAACTCGCCCGCGGCGGGCCCCAGCCGGACATCCTCAACTACGCCTGGCGCGACTATGGCAACCGGGTCGGCGCCTTCCGCCTGCTTGAACTGCTGGACGACCTTAGCTTCCCCGCCAGCGTTCTGGTCAACAGCGCCATGTACGCCTATGCGCCGCAGCTCATGGCCGCCGTGCGCGCCCGCGGCGATGAGATCGTGGGCCATGGCCGCACCAATTCCGAACGCCAGAGCGTGCTGGACGCGGACGCCGAGCGCACGCTGATCGCCGAGGCCACACAGGCGATCACCGCGGCCGAAGGCAGCCCGCCCGCGGGCTGGCTCTCCCCCTGGATCGCCGAGAGCCCCGTCACGCCGGACCTCCTGTGCGAGGCGGGCTACGGCTACACGCTGAACTGGTGCATGGACGACCAGCCGGTGTGGATGCGCACCCGCGCCGGTCGGCTGCTGTCGATCCCCTATCCGCAGGAGGCCAACGACATCCCCGCCATCGTCGCGCGCAAGGATGGGGCCGCGTATTTCGCCGACATGCTGATCGACAACTTCGACGAGATGCTCGAGCAGTCCCGCCGGCAGCCGCTGGTGATGGGCATCGCGCTGCACCCCTACATCGTCGGGCAACCCTACCGCCTGCGCCAGCTCCGCCGGGCGCTGACGCACATCGCAGCCCCGCGCGACCAGGTCTGGCTCACCCGCGCAGGCGACATCAGTCGCCATTGCCATGAGCATCTGGCCGACCTTCTGCCCTAGACCCCATGATCGCGGCGTGAGCTGACTGGGTCGGCGGCCTCTCCCGCGGCATTCTCCGTTCGAGGGTTGCGCCAGACGGGCTGGCGCCGAGCCTCAAGAATGGGGGAGAGACCGG
>SKMM01000341.1 GCA_007121055.1 Paracoccaceae bacterium
CGGGAGCTCCGCCTGCCCGGCGCCCGGCCCGTGACAGGCGCTACTCGGCCGGTTCGGGCTGCACCTCGGCTTCGGCCTCGATCTCGGCCGCGCGCTTCTCCACCAGCTCAACGATGTGGTCGATCATCTGCGCGTTGGACATCTTGTGGCTCTGCTTGCCGGCCACATACACCATGCCCGAGCCCGCCCCGCCGCCGGTGAACCCGAGGTCGGTCATCAGCGCCTCGCCCGGCCCGTTCACCACGCAGCCGATGATCGACAGGCTCATCGGCGTCTTGATGTGTTGCAGCCGTGCCTCCAGCGTCTCGACCGTGCGGATCACGTCGAACCCCTGCCGCGCGCAGGAGGGGCAGGAGATAATGTTCACCCCCCGGTGCCGCAGCCCCAGCGCCTTCAGGATCTCGTAGCCCACGCGGACCTCCTCCACCGGATCGGCGCTCAGGCTCACGCGCACCGTGTCCCCGATCCCCATCCACAAAAGGTTGCCCAGCCCGATGGCGGATTTCACCGTCCCGGCCATCAGCGCGCCGGCCTCGGTGATGCCGAGATGGATCGGCGCGTCGGTCGCCTCGGCCAGCGCCTGATAGGCGGCGGCGGCCAGGAACACGTCCGAGGCCTTGGCCGAGATCTTGAATTCATGAAAGTCGTTGTCCTGCAGTAGCTTGATGTGGTCGAGCGCGCTTTCGACCATCGCCTCGGGACAGGGCTCGGCGTATTTCTCCAGCAAATGCCGCTCCAGCGAGCCCGCGTTCACCCCGATCCGGATGGCGCAGCCATGGTCCTTCGCCGCCTGCACCACCTCGCGCACACGCTTGGCCTCACCGATGTTGCCAGGGTTGATGCGCAGGCAGGCCGCGCCGGCTTCGGCCGCCTCGATGGCGCGGCGATAGTGGAAATGGATGTCGGCCACGATGGGCACCGGGCTTTCGCGCACGATCTCGCGCAGCGCGCGGGTCGAGGCCTCATCGGGGGTGGAGACGCGCACGATGTCGGCGCCGGCCTCGGCGCAGGCCAGCACTTGCGAGACGGTGGCCTTCACGTCCGACGTGTCGGTGTTGGTCATGGTCTGCACCGAAATGGGGGCTTCCCCCCCGACGGCGACCGGTCCGACCATGATCTGGCGCGACTTGCGGCGATAGATGTTGCGCCAGGGGCGGATGTGGTTGTGGGCCATGGACCACCTGCTGTGCCTCGGATCAGCCGAGAGATAACCCGGCCGCGCCAGCAGGGCAACGGGCGCGGGGGCCTGCAAGGGTGACGATGGGTCGCGGCCGGGGATCGTGGACGGGTCTTACGGCCCCGGTCTGCGCCCGGGCGGCGCGCCATGCTCTGAGCCCGTCAGCCAGCGGGACAAACCCCTCACCCGAGCCTGTCGAAACCGGATCCGATCTGCCCGCAGCCTGCCGGCCCGGACACACCCGGTCGCCGGCTGCGGCCTCGCCCGCCGGGGCTCAGTTCCGGGCGGCCTCCGCCAGCTCGACGATGCGGGCCAGATCCGGGTCGCGCGCCAGGTCGGCCACAGCAAAGCTGCCGCGCAGCGAGTCCGGCGACAGCTCGACGTTGCGCGCGATGTTGGCGCCAGGGGCGGCGGGGCCCAGCTTCTCGCCATCCACCACGAAGTACACCGCCCCCGAATTGCCCGCCCGCAGCCGGGCCGGCGCCTCCAGTGCCGGTACCCGGTAGCGTTCGCCCGCATCGAGGATGCGCTCGAACAGCGTGGTGCCATCGGCCGACTGCACGCGTATCCAGGCGGGCCGCACCGCGAGGATCTCCACGGTGGGTGGGCCGTCGGTGCTCACCTGTACCCGGCGCTCACCGTCACCCGCAGGCTCGGCCGCCACGTCCTCCCGCAAACCCGCGAGGCTGCGGGCCACCGCCGCGGCGATCGATTCGATCTCGCCATCCTCCGGCAGGCTGCGCGCAAGGTCGGCCAGCGCGCCCTCGGCGCGCGGGTCGATGGCGGCGATGGGGCCGTCGCGGGCCACCATCACCGGCACGTCCAGCGCCTGAGGGCGGTAGAGTCGCTCGAACGATTCCGCCGTGGGCGCCGAGATCCCGGGGCCCTCCTCGACCGGCGCCTCCAGCGCCCGCACGCCCGCCAGCGGGTCGAGCTCGGCCAGAACCCCTGGCGCGCTGTCCACCGGCGCCACCTGCACACGCTGCACCTCCTGCAGCACGCTCCAGCCGCCATAGCCGAGCCCCGCGATCAGGGCCGCCAGAACCGCCACCGACCCCAGCGCGCCCGGGTCCACCCGCGCGATCCACGGATCGTTGCGCGGCGCAAAGCGCCCCGGGCCGAACGGGTCGCGGCCGATGCTGGCCCCCGTGCCCACCCGCGGAAGCGGGCGCTCCGATCCGTTGCCGCGCGCGCCCGAGGCCGCCGACAGCCCGTCCACCGGCGCGAATTTCGCCTCGTCGCAGAACCGCGCATAGGCCCAGTCGGGATCCATCCCAAGATAGCGCGCATAGGAGCGCACATAGCCCGCGATGAAGCCCGGCGTCTCGAAGGCGCCCACGTCGCAATTCTCGATGGCCGCGATGTAGCTTGCGCGGATCTTCAGATCCCGCTGCACGTCCAGCAGCGACCGGCCCAGCGTCGCGCGTTCGCCGCGCATCACGTCGCCCAGCCGCAGATCGAAATCGTCAAAGCCCCGGGGCGCCGCGTCGGGCCCGCGCTGGGTCTTTGCCGAAGGAGATAGCCTTCGCCCGATCATGCTGCCCGTCCCATACGTGCCGCCCCGACATGGCGGATCCCTTGGCGCCCCCTTGCGGGGACTCAGCCCTGTCCACCTTAACCTGGGACTCTATCACATCGCAGGCGCAAGTGTACCGCCATCGTTCGACAACCTGCCCGGTGTGCGGACCGTGGCGCACAGGCAGCAGCCGCCCACCAGCCCCCGACTGCAAAACCCCGCGATGCCAGAGCGTTACGCCCATAGCCCGGCAGAGCGACAACCACGGGTCGCGCGCGGTCGTTCCGCCCGTCAACCGCCCAGTGGCGTTTGGCGGGCGAATCGCCTTCAGGTTGTGCGGCTCCTCAGCGCCGCGGGGCGACTTCCAGCACCACCACGCAGGCCGGGCCCCGGCTGCGCGCCGATTCGCACATCCGCAGCGCCTCGCGCCGCGCGGTGTTGGCGTCCGGCAGCCCCCCCAGAGCGGTGGCCGACGCGGGCGGTACGCCATCGCGGATCATCCCCTCGGCGGGCGCCAGGGCGATGGCGGCATGGCCCTCGGCTGCGTCGAGCATGGTGGCGAGCACCTCGGGGCTGGCCGCGATCACCTCCAGAAGCGCACGGTCCTCGCCCGACAGCGCATCGGGCATGGCCAGTCGCACCTCCGCGTTGCTGTGCTGGAAAGTCTGGACCTGCTCCGCCACGGCTGGCCCGGCCAGCACCATCGCCCCCCCCAGCACCGCCCAGAGCGGCCTGCCCCATGTCGGGCCCCATGTCGGGTACGGGGCCTCGCGGCGCGGGTCAGAGAGCCCCACAGTGGGCGAGGTGATGGGCATCATGGCGGTCGACCTCCCGTTGACGACTCGGCGGGGCCGGCACGGCCGGCGGGCTGGGCAGCGCCGACACCTGCCTCGGGGACGCGCCGGTCACGATGCCCTCGGATACCGGAAGGCTCCAATGCCCGCCACCCCCGTCACGATCCCCTCCCACCCGCCAGACCGAAGCTACGCAAAGTTGCCCGAGGCGCCCAAGCGGCCGAGGCCGCGCTCCCCTGCATCTCCACCGACACTGCCCAAAAGGTCGACTGCGCCGCTGCCGCCGACGGCCAGGTGCCCGGCCGGCACAGGATGGCCCTCGATGCCGCGGGCCACCGTTTACAGAGCCCCCAAGTGTGGTCGAAAAAGGCGCCGAAAGCGTCGGCCCATACCTGCTGTGCCGCATTCGCTAATTCCCACAAGTATCTGTGAATAAATTGATTAGAAGCGAAATCCCCGTCGGTCCGCAGATCGAGGCCCCGACGGGGTGGGGTGATCCGCAGCCGGGGTGCAGCCGACGCCAAGGGCCAACAAAGGGCCGACCTCCCGCGCCGGCCCAGGCGTGTGGGTCGAGCAGGTCCGAGGATCCGCATGGCCGTCCACGTCGCCGATGAGGGCCTCCCGAACAGGCCGCTGCCAGGTCCGGGCGAATCCCATCGTCCATGCCCGTTGAACGCGCCCCAGGCCCGACATCCGTTGCGCCCCGCTCCGCTCCCGGGGGTGCCCGGGCGCGCCCCAGTCAATCGGCCGGCGCTCGCGCCGCCCGTTTCGTCGCGTTCCGGACTCCGGCTGTACTCAGCCTTCCATGATCAGACAGGTGGTCGATCCTGTCGCATAGATCCGCCCGTCGGCGCGTCCGCGCATCACCGCCTCGGCCACCCCGGTGCGCAGCCCGCCATGGCGCAGCGTGCCCACCGCCTCCACCTCCACCCCCACGGGCAGGGCCCGCGTCAGGTTCACCTTGTATTCCAGCGTGGTGTACCAGTGCCCGGCGCGCACCGCGGTCATCACCGCACAACCCAGCGCGCTGTCCAGCACCGAGCCGTACCAGCCGCCATGCACGCCGCCCATGGGATTCAGGTGCCGCTCGTCGGCGATGGCGCGGACCACCACCTCGGCCGGGTCCGCCGCCACCACGCGATAGCCGATCAGCCCGGCCAGCGGGGGATGCGGAAACCTCCCCTCCACCAGCCCCCGCAAGTACGCCATGCCGTCCATCGCCGTGATTCGGGCCGGGTCCAGAAGCCCCGCCCGATCCGCCGCCACCGGCAGGGAAGAAAACGCGTCGCCCATGCCAGTTCCCTCGCGCAGACCTCGCGCGCCTCTAGCAGGCCGCTGAAATTCTCCGGCGGTTGGTCGGATTTCCCTGATCACCGCTTGTGAGGCCGGCATTGCCTGTTCGCCATGTTCGGCCTCGGTGCTGTCCCCGGCGTCAGGCGGCCAGC
>SKMM01000392.1 GCA_007121055.1 Paracoccaceae bacterium
GCCATGAAGCTGGTGGCCGACGGGGTGAACGCGCTGCGCGATGCGGGCCGGGGCTTCCTTGTCATCACGCACTACCAGCGGCTTCTGAACCACATCAAGCCGGACGTGGTGCACATCCTCTCCGACGGCCGCATCATCAAGACCGGCGGTCCGGAACTGGCTATGGAGGTCGAGACTGAAGGCTATGGCGACATGATCGCCGGGGAGCCTGCGTGATGGCGACCCGCAGCGAACAGATCGCGCATGCGCGGGCCGAAACCACCGAGGCCTGGCTTTCCGGGCGTGGCCTGCCCGCGGGCGGCGCCTGGGCCACGGCCGCGCGGCGCGCGGCGCTGGAGCGGGTGCAGTCCATGGGCCTGCCCGAACGGCGCGACGAGTACTGGAAATACACCGACCCGCGCAGCCTGACCGCGCCGGAGCCGCTGCCCGCCGCCGTGATGGAGGCCGAGGCGCTGTTCGACGGGATCGACCGCGTGAAGCTCGTCTTCGTGGACGGGCGCTTCGACGCCGCGGCCTCGGACGACCCCGCGCTGGCAGGGGTGGAGATCGAGCGGCTGGCCGACGCCGCCACGGCAGACATCCACTGGGCACGTGACGTCTACGGCGTGCTGGAAGCGCGCGGCCAGACCCCGGTGCCGCGCACGCTGGCGGCGCTGAACACCGCCTTCGCCAAGGACGGCATCCTGATCCGCGTCACCGGCAAGGCCGAGCGGCCCGTGTCGCTGATCTATCTCCACGACTCGGACAGATCCGACGCCACCCTGCACCATTGCGTGAAGCTGGAACCGGGTGCCGAGATGACCCTGCTGGAGCAGGGTCCGGCGGCCGCGCGCGTCAACACCGTGCTGGAGGTCGAGGTCGCCGACGGTGCCCGCTTCCACCATGTCCGCGCCCAGGGCCGTGACCACGAACGCCGGGCGGCCACCCACATCTTCGCCCGCGTGGGCGCGGAGGCCGCGTTCAAGTCCTTCACCGCCACGGTGAACGGCCAGCTCACCCGCAATGAATGCGTCATCGAGCTGGTGGGCCGCGAGGGTGTGGCCCATGTCGCCGGGGCCGCCGTGGGCGACGGCGACTTCCACCAGGACGACACGGTGTTCATCACCCACGCGGCGGAGGCCTGCGAGAGCCGGCAGGTCTACAAGAAGGTCCTGCGCAACGGCGCCCGCGGCGTCTTCCAGGGCAAGATCTATGTGCACAAGGAAGCCCAGCTCACCGACGGCTACCAGATCAGCCAGTCGCTGCTGCTGGACGAGGACAGCCAGTTCCTGGCCAAGCCGGAGCTGGAGATCTATGCCGACGACGTGAAATGCTCGCACGGCTCGACCTCGGGGGCGATCGACCCTGTGGCGCTGTTCTACCTGCGCGCCCGCGGCATCCCGCACGAACAGGCGCAGGCGCTGCTGGTGCTCGCGTTCCTCGCCGAGGCGCTGGAGGAGATCGAGGATGAGCGGCTGGCCGAGGACATCCGCGCCCGGCTCGACAACTGGCTGATGCGGCACGGGGGCTGAATGTCCGTCACCGGCAACATCCTGCTGAGCTGGCGCGAGCCCGAAAAGGTGATGCGCCGGCTCCTCTCGGGCGGCGTGCGAGAGGACCGGGCGCTGATCTATCTGATGGGCGGCTGCTTCGTGATCTTCCTCGCGCAATGGCCGCGGCTGGCCCGCAAGGCCTACTACAGCGACGAGGTTCCCCTGCAGGCCATGCTGGGCGGCGCTTTGCTGGGCTGGCTCTTCATCATGCCTTTGGTCCTCTATGGCCTCGCCGCGCTGGTACGGATGGTGATGGTGGTGCTGCGCCGCCCCATCAGTTGGTTCGAGGCACGGCTTGCGCTGTTCTGGGCGGTACTGGCGGCAAGCCCGCTGTGGCTGCTCAATGGGTTCCTGAACGGTGTGATCGGGCCCGGCATCATCACTGGCATCATCGGGCTGGCGCTGCTCGCGGCGTTTTTCTGGCTGACCGGCAAGCTGCTGGCCGCGACGGCGCTTGAGGCGCGCGCGGCGAGCGCCTAGAAGATCGGCATGGACACCTCGCTGAGCGCTGCGCTGGGGCTTGCCCGGCATATCATCCTGGATCCGCGCAACGCCGCCCGGGCGATCATGCTGTCGGATATCCCGATGAACGCCCGCTGGCTTGCACTGGCGCTGGTGGCGGTCCTGAGCGTGATTTTCGGGCAGATCTCGGTCACGTTGATGCTGCAGCCCGCGGGTGTGATGGGCGCGGTGATGGCGGGCCCCGGCGTCGCGATCCTGATGCAGGCGGGGGTTCTGCTGGTGATGGCCATTGCCGCGCAGCAGGTGGGCCGGATGTTCGGCGGCGAAGGGACCTTTCCCGACGCCATGTTGCTGATCGCCTGCCTGCAGGGGGTCATGGTGCTGGTGCAGGTGGTTCAGATTGCCGCGCTGCTGTTGCTGCCGCCGGTGGCCGGGATAATTGGCATGATCGGGTTCGGGGTTTTCCTGTGGGTGCTGACCGGGTTCGTGGCAGAGTTGCATGGCTTTCGCTCGCTGCTCAACGTCTTTGCCATGATCCTCGTCACGGCTTTCTCCATCGCCTTCCTGCTGGCGATGCTGCTGGCGATGGCCGGGCTCACGCCGCCCCAGATCCAGTGATCCCACCAACCCGAGGGAGGGCGCCATGCTGGACACAAGTTTCGACGTCGAGGCCGTGCGCCGCGACTTTCCCATCCTGTCTCGCAAGGTGAACGGGCGGCCGCTCGTCTATCTCGACAATGGCGCGTCGGCGCAGAAGCCGCAGGTGGTGATCGACGCGGTCACCCGCGGCTATGGCGACGAATACGCCAACGTGCACCGAGGCCTGCATTACCTGTCCAACCTCGCCACCGACAAGTACGAGGCGGTGCGGGGGATCGTGGCCCGGTTCCTCGGCGCCCCGGACGAGCACGGGATCGTCTTCACCTCCGGCACCACGCAGGGGATCAACCTTGTGGCCTATTCCTGGGCGATGCCGCGGCTGCAGGCGGGCGACGAAATCGTCCTCAGCGTGCTGGAGCACCACGCCAACATCGTGCCCTGGCATTTCCTGCGCGAACGGCAGGGCGTGGTGCTGCGCTGGGTGGAGCCGGACGCGCAGGGCGGCCTCGACCCGCAGGCGGTGCTGGACGCGGTGGGGCCGCGGACCAAACTGATCGCGATCACCCACATGTCCAACGTGCTGGGCACGGTGGTGGATGTGGCCGCCATCTGCAAGGGCGCGCGCGACAAGGGCGTGCCGGTGCTGGTGGACGGCAGCCAGGCTGCGGTGCACATGCCGGTGGATGTGGGTGCGCTGGGTTGTGACTTCTACGCGGTCACGGGCCACAAGCTCTATGGGCCGTCGGGGTCCGGCGCGATCTGGATCGCGCCCGAGCGGATGGCCGAGATGCGGCCCTTTCTCGGCGGCGGCGACATGATCCGCGAGGTGCACCGCGACACCGTCACCTATGCCGACCCGCCGATGAAGTTCGAGGCCGGCACCCCCGCCATCGTCCCCCAGATCGGGCTGGGCGTGGCGCTGGAGTATCTCATGGACCTCGGGATGGACCGGGTCGTGGCGCATGAGGCGCAGCTGCGCGACTATGCCCGCGAGCGGCTGGCGGGCCTGAACTGGCTGCAGGTGCAGGGCACCACGCCGAACAAAGGCGCCATCTTCTCCTTCACGCTGGAGGGGCCGGCCCATGCCCATGACATCTCCACCGTGCTTGACAAGAAGGGCATCGCGGTGCGCGCCGGCCAGCACTGTGCCATGCCGCTGATGGAGCATCTGGGGGTCACCGCCACCTGCCGCGCCTCCTTCGGACTCTACAACACCGAGGCCGAGGTGGACGCGCTGGTCGAGGGGCTCGAGTTCTGCCACGAGCTTTTCGGCTGACCACACCTGCCCGCGCCGAACGCCGCAGGCTGCAATCCCGAGGGCCTGGGCATCGGTCCGCCTTTCCGGCGATGCATGGACGGGCCAAGAAAGCGTCATTGCAAAAGACGCACCCCCGGCTTACCCGCTCCGGAGACGGGCGGGCCTCAAGGCCCCGGGGGCTCAGCCTTCCGACTTGCGCAGCGCAGTGTCGAGCAAGCGCAGTGCATGGCCGAGGCTCGCCCGCCGCACCCCGTCCCGGCCGAGTGCGCCGAACTCCACCGTCTCTGCGACCGCCGCCCCGCCGCGCCGGGCGAGGGCGAAGCACACCCGCCCCTCGGGTTTGTGCTCGGACCCGCCGGGGCCAGCGATGCCCGTGACGGCCACGGCCAGATCCGCTGGCGAGGCCGCAAGGGCGCCCGCCGCCATCTCGGCCGCAACCTGTTCGGAGACCGCGCCGTGGGTGGCGAGCGTGTCCGCCCGCACCCCGAGAAGCTCCTGCTTGGCGGCGTTGGAGTAGGTGACGAAGCCCCGCTCCACCACATTCGACGCCCCGGCCACGTCGGTCAGGGCCGCGGCGACCATCCCGCCCGTGCAGCTCTCGGCCAGCGCCACCGTCACCCCTTGGGCGGTCGCCGCGGCGATCACGCGGGCAGCGAGGCCCCCGGTGGGCGGGCTCACCACCCCATCACCCCGTGGGCGATCAGCGCCAGCGCCACAACGCCAAGGGCGGCGAAGACACCGGCCAGCAGGTCGTCGGCCATCACCCCCCAGGGCGTGCCCATCCGGTCGGCGCGGCCCACCGGCCCCGGCTTCCAGATGTCGAACAGCCGGAACAGCAGGAAGGCCGCAATCCAGCCGGGCCAGAGCGCGAGAACGTCCACCCCGCGCATCGCGGCTCCCAGCGACACGGGCCAGAGCGCCAGCCACATGCCCGCCACCTCGTCGATGACGAATTCGCTGGCGTCGGGGTCCGCAAGATCCTGCGCGGCCCTGTCCACCGCCCACCAGCCGAGGCCCGTCACCGCCACCGTCGCGACAGCAAGAAGGCCGAAGCCGCCCACCGCATGCAGCGCCCAGGC
>SKMM01000236.1 GCA_007121055.1 Paracoccaceae bacterium
GCAAGCAGGTGGGCATCATCTCCACCATCAACGGCGACGCCAATGTCGGCTTCTACAACGAACTCGCCGCCCAGGGCGTCAGCGCCGACGACATCCCCGTGATCGCGTTTTCCGTGGGGGAGGAGGAGCTATCGGGCCTCGACACCTCGCGGCTGGTCGGCCACCTCGCGGCGTGGAACTACTTCATGTCGGCCGACACGTCGGAAAACGACGAATTCATCGCCGCCTGGCACGCGTTCATCGGCGACGAGGCCCGCGTGACCAACGACCCGATGGAGGCGCATTACATCGGCTTCAACATGTGGGTTAACGCGGTCGAGCAGGCCGGCACCACCGATGTGGACGCCGTGCGCGAGGCGATGTGGGGCCAGGAGTTTCCCAACCTGACCGGCGGCATGGCGGTGATGAACCCCAACCATCACCTGTCCAAGCCCGTGCTGATCGGCGAGATCCGCGCCGACGGCCAGTTCGACATCATCAGCCAGACCGAGGAGATCCCCGGCGAGGCCTGGTCGCCCTTCCTCGAGGAAAGCGCGCATCTGACCAGCGACTGGCAGAACCTCGGCTGCGGCATGTGGGACACCCGCACCGAGACCTGCGTGCAGATCGGCTCGAACTTCTGACGGCACTCCGGGCGCGCCCTTCTGCGGGGCGCGCCCGTCCACTCCCCGACCCCAGCACGGAGCCCCGTGATGCCCCGCACCGCCCGCGCGCCGTGGCGCTGGATGTCGTTTCTCCTGCTCGCTCTCACCGTCGTGGCGGTCCCGGCCCGCGCCGACACCCCGCTGCAGGACGTGCTGCAGACCGTGCAGGCCGAGGTCGCCAGCCCCGCCCGCGGCACGATACCGGACGTGCTGCGCGCCCTCCTCGACGCCGACGCCCCAGGCACGCTGGAGTTCCTGCGCGCTTTCGCGGACCGCGAGGTGGTCGAACGCCCCGAGGACGGACTTTTCTTCATCGCCCAGGATGGCCCCGACCGCAGCCTGATCCTCATTGACGTGGACAGCGGGGCCGAGATCGCCACCGTCACCACCCGCGACGTCAACCAGATCCGCCCCAACGCCGGCGTGCGCCGGGAAATCGCCGCGGCCCTGGTGCAGTTCGAGCTGTCCGCCCCCGACCCGGCCCGCCGCATCGCCGCGATGGACGCCATCGCCCGCAGCCCCGACCCCGAGCAGATGCCGATCCTTGCGGCCTCCATCCCCGACGAGCCCGACGCCGCGATCCGCGCCCGCAAGGAGCGTCTGCTGGCGCTGCTGACCGCGCGGTTCGAGACCGACAGCGCCACCCGCGTGGCCGCCATCGAGGCGCTGACCGGCGATGTCAGCACCGAGGCGCGGCGTGTCCTCAACCAGCTTCTGCAGACCGAAGCCGGCCACGCCCAGTTCGTGCCCGAGGGCGTCAACATCGCCCGCATCCGGGTGGTGGGCGAGGACCTCGACCTCCTGCGCGCCCATGCGCGGCTGGCCGAGGACGGGCTCGTCCCCCCCCGCCCCGGCCGCAACGCCATCCGCGACGCCCTGCGCGCCCATGTCGTGGACGGCCATGTCGGCGGCATCCCCGTCCATCGCCTGACCGACGAGGCCACCCGCCGCGAGGCCTACCGCGCGCTGCAGGAGGACGGCCTCGTCCCCCCCCTGCCCACCGAGGCCGAGATGCGGGCCGCCGTCGCGCAGTTCACCTTCTACGACCGCTATCTGGAGGATGACCCGGCCGTCACCACCGCCGCCCGTGCCGCCCTGGACAGCACCCGCACCCGGGTGGGGCTGTTCCAGGCGCTCAACCTCTCGCTGGAGGCGCTGTCGCTCGCCTCGATCTTCTTCCTCGGCGCCATCGGGCTTGCGATCACCTTCGGCGTGATGCGGGTCATCAACATGGCCCATGGCGAGTTCATCATGATGGGCGCCTACACCGGCGTCGTGGTGCAGATGTTCATCCCCAGCCATACGGTCAGCATCGCGGTGGCGCTGCCGCTGGCCTTCGCCGTGACCTTCGCCGCCGGCGTGGCCATGGAGCGGCTGGTGATCCGCCACCTCTACACAAGGCCGCTGGAGACGTTGCTCGCGACCTTCGGCATCTCCATCGCGCTGCAGCAGCTGGCCAAGAACATCTTCGGGCCGCAGGCCCGGCCGCTGACCTCGCCGGATTGGCTCGCGGGCGCGGTGCGGCTCAACGACATCGTGTCGATCTCCACCATCCGGGTGGCGATCTTCTTTCTCGCGCTGATGTTCCTGATCCTGCTCATCTACATCCTCAACCGCACACGGCTGGGGCTGGAGGTGCGGGCGGTCACCCAGAACCCCGGCATGGCGGCATCGATGGGCATCAACCCCGACCGCATCAACATGCTGACCTTCGGGCTGGGCTCAGGCATCGCCGGCACCGCCGGCGTGGCCATCGGCCTGTTTGCCCAGGTCACGTCCGAGATGGGCGCGAACTACATCGTGCAGAGCTTCATGACCGTCGTGGTGGGCGGCGTGGGCTCGGTCTTCGGCACGCTGGCGGGCGCGGGGCTGATCGGCTTCCTGCAGAAGGGGATCGAGTGGTTCAACCCGGCCAACACGCTGGCCGCCCAGACCTACATGGTGCTGTTCATCATCCTGTTCATCCAGTTCCGGCCGCGGGGCATCGTCGCCCTGAAGGGCCGTGCCGCGGGGGATTGAGCCCATGGCCGACATCGCCCGCCCCGTGACCCTGCCCGGCGCCGCCCGGCCCGCGCCCCCGCGCCGCAGCTTCCTGCGCGAACACCCCTCGGTGCTGTGGTTCATGCTGATCCTCGGCATCTTCACCGCCGGCGTCACGCTCCTGTCCGAGGCCTTCGGGATCGGCCTCGTCTCCACTTCGCTGGTGAAGATCCTCGGGATGACGCTGTGCCTGTGCCTTCTGGCCGTCGCCATGGATGTCGTCTGGGGCTATTGCGGCATCCTCTCCTTGGGCCATTTCGCCTTCTTCGGGCTGGGCGGGTACGCCATCGGCATGTGGCTGATGTACGCCCGCACCGAGATCCTGGTGCGCCAGTCGCTGGAGGCCGGCACCATCCCCCCCACCGAGCGCGAGGTCTCCGAGGCCGTCGCTTCGCAGATCTTCAGCGTCGTGGGCTCCAACGAACTGCCGCTGATCTGGAGCTTTGCCCATTCCCTGACCTTCCAGCTGGCCATGGTGGTGCTGATCCCCGGCCTTCTGGCGCTGGTGTTCGGCTGGCTGGCGTTCCGGTCGCGGGTGACGGGGGTGTATCTGTCGATCCTGACCCAGGCCATGACGCTGGCGCTGTCGCTGTACCTGTTCCAGAACGACAGCGGGCTCAGGGGCAACAACGGGCTGTCGGGGCTGCAGAACATCCCCGGTTTCCTGGACGTGCCGCAGTCGGTGATCTCGATGTGGTTCTTCTGGGCCTCGGCGCTGGCGCTCGGGCTCGGCTACATGCTGTTTGCCTGGATCGTGTCGGGCAAGTTCGGCTCGGTCGTCCGCGCCATCCGCGACAACGAGCCCCGGGTACGCTTCCTCGGCTACAACGTCGAGGGCTACAAGCTCTTCGTCTTCACCCTGACGGCCATCATCGCGGGGCTTGCGGGCGCCCTCTATTACCCGCAGGCCGGCATCATCAACCCCGCCGAGATCGCCCCCATCGCGTCGATCTACCTCGCCGTCTGGGTGGCCATCGGCGGGCGGGGCAGGCTCTATGGCGCGGTCATCGGGGCGGCGCTGGTGTCGCTTCTGTCCAGTTGGCTGACGGGCGGGGGGGCGCCCAACATCGATCTGGGCTTCTACCGCATCGTCTGGACCGACTGGTGGCAGGTGCTGCTGGGCTTCGGTTTCGTGCTGGTGACCCTGTTCTTCCCCAAGGGGATCGGCGGGCTGTTCGACCGGCTGGTGAGGAAACAGGAATGACCGCGCTCCTGGAGGTCTCGGACGTCTCGGTCACCTTCGACGGGTTCCGCGCCATCAACGGGCTGAGCCTTGCGATCAACGAGCCCGAGCTGCGCGCCGTGATCGGGCCCAACGGGGCGGGCAAGACCACCTTCATGGACATCGTCACCGGCAAGACCCGCCCCGACACCGGCCGCGTGGTCTGGGGCGAGACCGCCACCTCGCTTCTGTCCATGTCCGAGGCGCAGATCGCCCGCGCCGGCATCGGCCGCAAGTTCCAGAAACCCACCGTGTTCGAGGACCAGACGGTGCGCGAAAACCTCCGCCTGGCGCTGAAGGCCCGGCGCGGGGTGTTCAGCGTGCTGTCCTGGCGGGCCACGGCCGAGGACGCGCGCCGCATCGACGAGCTTGCCCAGGAGATCGGCCTCACCGACCGCCTGTCCCACCGCGCGGGCGATCTGTCCCATGGGCAGAAGCAGTGGCTGGAGATCGGCATGCTGCTCGCGCAGGACCCCCGGCTTCTGCTGGTGGACGAGCCCGCCGCCGGCATGACCCCGGCCGAGCGCGAGCACACCACCGACATCCTCAAGACCGCCGCGCGCACCCGCGCCGTGGTGGTGATCGAGCATGACATGGAATTCGTCCGCCGCCTCGACTGCCGCGTCACCGTCCTGCATGAGGGGCGCGTGCTGGCCGAAGGCTCGCTGGACCATGTCACCCGCGACCAGCGGGTGATCGACGTCTATCTGGGGCGCTGAGATGCTGACGGTCCGTGACCTGACCCTGCATTACGGCGCCTCGCAGATCCTGTACGGCGTGTCGCTGGAGGCCCGCCCGGGCGCGGTGACGGCGGTCATGGGCACCAACGGGGTCGGAAAAACCTCGCTTCTGCGCGCCATCGCCGGCCGGCACCCGTACTCGGGCGGCACCATCACGCTGGACGGCGCGGTGCTCGACCACCTGTCGGCGGCTGCCGCCGCCCGCGCGGGCATCGCCTATGTCCCCCAGGGGCGCGAGATCTTCCCGCTGCTGACCGTCACCGAAAACCTGCAGACCGGCTTCGCCTGCCTGCCGCGGTCCGAACGCCGCATCCCCGAGCGGATCTACGAGCTCTTCCCCGTGCTGCGCGACATGAAGGACCGCCGCGGCGGCGACCTCTCGGGCGGGCAGCAGCAGCAACTCGCCATCGCCCGCGCCCTGATCGCGCGGCCCCGCGTGCTGCTGCTGGACGAGCCGACCGAGGGCATCCAGCCCAACATCATCAAGCAGATCGGCCGCGTCATCGCGCTTCTGCGCGAGGAGGGCGAGATCGCCATCATCCTGGTGGAGCAATACTTCGACTTCGCCTACGGCCTCGCCGACAGCTTCTGCGTGCTCAACCGCGGCGAGGTCGTCCTCTCCCGCCCCGCCGCCGAGGTCACCCGCGCGGAAATCCTCGAGCGCGTCTCCATCTGACCCGCGCCGCCCCGCCTTGCCGCGCCCGTCGCCGGGCGCTAGGCCCCTGCCATGACTGCGCCGCATCCCCCCGCCGATCCGCTCGCCGCGCCTGCGGCCACCGCCGACCGGTTGGGCCTGCGCCACGCCCCCGCCACGGCGCGGAACCGGGCGTCCATCGCGGAGGCGCTGGCCCACCTCCTGCCCGACCGGCCCTGCAGCGTTCTGGAGGTGGCCTCGGGCACTGGCGAGCATGCGCTCTGGATCGCCCGCGCGCTGCCTCGGGTTACCTGGACGCCCACCGAGGCCGGCGACGAGGGCCTCGCCGCCATCGCCGGCTGGCGCGACCTGTGCCCCGACCTGCACGGCCGGGTCCGCCCGCCCGAACGGCTGGACGCGGCCCGTCCGCCCTGGCCGGGACCGCAGGTGGATGCTGTGTTCGCCGCCAACCTCACCCATATTTCGCCGTGGCAGGCCACGCTGGGCCTGATCGCGGGCGCGGCCCAGCGGCTCGCCCCCGGCGGCCTTCTGCTGATCTATGGCCCCTTCAACGAGAACGGCCGCTTCACCGGCCCCGGCAACGCGGCCTTCGACGCCGACCTGCGCGCCCGCGACCCCGCCTGGGGCCTGCGCGACCGCGAAGCCCTCGACGCCGCCGCCGCCCCGGCCTTCACCCCCGAAGCCGTGCGCCTCATGCCCGCCGACAACCGCCTTCTGGTTTATCGCCGCGTCTGATATCAACGGCGTGAGGCGTTGACCGGTCTCTGCGCGTCAGCCTTTGCCGCTGATGTGGCTGGCGCGCTCGGTGCGGTCAGTTTCTGACGCGGTTGGCATGATCCGCGCCCTGCACCCGCACTTCGCGCTGGGGGAAGGGGATGGTGATGCCGCGCTCCTTGAACGCATCCCACAGGGCCAGATAGATGTTGCCGCGGATCGAGGCGAGCCCGTCCTGCGCGTCGCGGATCCACACCCGCAGCACATAATCCACCGAGCTGTCGCCGAAGCCAGTGATATGGCAGGCGATGGCGCGGTCGGGCAGCACCCGCGGCACGCGCGACGCGGCCTCCACCGCCACCTGCCGCACCAGATGCGGGTCGTCGGCGTAGGAGGTCCCGAACTCCAGGTCGATGCGCACGAACTCGTCGGTGTGGGACCAGTTGACGACCTGACCGGTGACGAAATCCTCGTTGGGGATCAGGTACTCGCGCCCGTCGCGGGTGACCACCGAGACATAGCGCGCGCCCAGTTCGTTGATCCAGCCGAAGGTGTCGCCGAGGCTGATGACGTCGCCGGGCTTCACGCTCTTGTCCAGGAGGATGATGACGCCCGAGACGAGGTTCGACACCACCTTCTGCAGCCCGAACCCGAGGCCCAGCCCGATGGCGCCGGACAGGACCGCAAGCCCCGTCAGGTCAAAGCCGATGGCCCTGAGCCCGATCGCCACCGCCACGCCGAAGAACAGAACCTGCAGCGCCTTGGTGGCGAGCACCCGCATGGAGGGCGAGACATCCGGGCTGCGCTGCAGCCGCCGGATCGCCGCGCCCAGAATCGCGCGCGCGATCAGGATCAGCGCCCCGGTGACCGTCACGGCCTTCAGCACCGACAGCGCCGAGATCCGGAAGTCGTCGAAGGTGATGGCGAGGCTGTCGAGGAACGCCGCCGCCCCGTCAAGAAAGCCCAGATACAGCAGCGCCACATAGGTCCAGGCGCCCCAGGTCACCACCCGCCGCAGGGGCCGGTTGCGGATCAGCTGCCCGCCGAAGCTGATGGCGATCCAGGCTGTGGCGATGGTGGCCGCCAGCCCCATCAGGTCGCCCGCCACCGGCCAGCCCAGCCGCTCGCCGCCCCGCACCGCTGTCCACGCGAGCGCCACGAAGGCGATGCCGCGGATGCGCCGGATCACCACCACCGCTACCCGAAGCCGCCAGCGCGGCCAGCCGTCGCGCGACCGCACCCAGCCCTCCGCCCGCGGGGTCAGCGCCAGCCGGACCCCATGCGCCACGGCAAACAGCCCCACCAGTGCTGCGATCTGGTACATCCGCCAGGGCGTGGCGTTGCCGCGCAGGAAGGCCTCGACATCACTCCACAGCCCCTGGGCGGCCTCGACGATCTCCTGCTCCATGGGCCGGCTCCCTTCGCGGCGCTCAGTGGAACGGGTTTTCCAGCCGCACGCCGGTGGGGCGGAAATCCTGCACGTTGCCGGTGACCACGGTGGCGCCCCGCGCCAGTGCGGTGGCCGCGATCATCAGATCCGCGCCGGCATGGCCCAGCCGGTGCGACAGCGCGCCCCAGATGCGCGCGTCCTCCGCGCCGAAGGGCAGGATGCGGTCGCCGAACACCCGCAGGGTCCGGTCCAGCCAGGCCCGCAGGTCCGCCGCGAAGGCCGGGTTCGGCCCCTCCTGCGCGCGGATGCCCCGCTCGATCTCGCCCAGGGTGACGACGCTGAGGAACAGCTCCGCCTCAGCCCGGCCGCTGAGCCAGGCCGCCACCTGCGGCGCCCGTCCGGGCCGGCGCACCGCCGAGACCACGTCGGTGTCGAGGATCCAGATCATGCCGGCCCTACAGCGCCACGTCGCGCGGGCGGGCCTCCATCCGGGGAAGATCGCCGCCGGGGAAGGCCAGCAGATGGTCGGCAAAGCTTTCGCGCCCCAGCGCGGCCTGCGAGACGAGGCGCTGGTATTCCTCGGCCGACAGCACCACCACCGCGGGCTTGCCGCGGCGCGTCACCTGCTGCGGCCGGCCGGCCAGCGCCTCGGCCACCACCGCCGAAAATCGGTTCTTCGCATCTTGAAGCGTCCACATGGGCGGCCCTTTCTGGCTAGCCAGCTGGCCAGCAAGATAGTCGCAGAGGCCCGCCCGGACAAGCCCGCCCGGCCCTTCAGGCGCCCTCGGTGAGCAGGCCGTAGTCCGCGGGCTGGCGGTGGAGCGCGAAGTTGAAGATGTTGGCCCGGATCTCGGCGCAGCGGTCGAGGTCGACGGTGGCGGTCACGACCTCGTCGCCCAGCGTCGTGGCCTGGGCCACGATCTCGCCGGTGGGGG
The DNA here is from genome assembly GCA_007121055.1 of Paracoccaceae bacterium. Taxonomy (GTDB): domain Bacteria; phylum Pseudomonadota; class Alphaproteobacteria; order Rhodobacterales; family Rhodobacteraceae; genus Rhodobaculum. The sequence goes on from SKMM01000236.1 coordinate 8,341, forward strand.
CCACGATCAGGCTGCCGCCGATCAGGTCGCAGCCCTCCTCATGCCCGGCCTTGGCCACGCCCACGGCCCACAGGCCGTTCTGATAGGCGCCGGCCTGTAGCGACAGGGCGTTGTGGAAATACTGCAGATGGTCGTGTTCCGGCGCGGGCGGGTAGTGCAGCGGCGTGTTGTAGCCCAGCACCACCAGCTCGGCGCCCCCCAGCCCCAGCATCCGCCAGGTCTCGGGCCAGCGGCGGTCGTTGCAGATGCACATCCCCACCTTGCCGCCGAAGGCGTCGAAGACCGGAAAGCCGAGGTCGCCCTTCTCGAAATACCGTTTCTCGAGGTGCTGGAACGGGCGCCAGGGTTCGTGCCCGGCATGGCCCGGCAGGTGGACCTTGCGGTATTTGCCAAGGATTTCGCCGTCCGGGCCCACGAGGATCGCGGTGTTGAAGTGCCGCCCCTCGGGGGTCAGCTCGCCATAGCCGAGGTGGAAGCCGAGGCCGAGCCGCCGGGCCGCCTCGAACAGCGGCTGGGTGTCGGGGCCGGGCATGGCGGTCTCGAAGAAGGCGTCAATGGCCGCGGGCTCCTCCATCCACCAGCGCGGAAAGAAGGTCGTCAGCGCCAGCTCGGGGAACACCACCAGCGTGGCGCCGCGGGCGTGGGCCTCGTCCATCATCGCGACCATGCGGGCGACGGCCGAGGCGCGGGGCTCGTCCCGTGCGATGGGGCCCAGCTGGGCGGCGGCGACGATGAGGGAGCGGGTCATGGCGTTCCTTCCAGCAGGTCCAGCGCGACATCGGCCAGCACCTGCGCGCCGGCCGCAAGCTGCGCGGGCTCGGTGTGTTCGGCGATGTTGTGGCTCAGCCCCGCCTGGGAGGGGACGAAGACCATCGCGGTGGGGCAGTTGGGCGCGAACATCTGCGCGTCATGGCCCGCGCCCGAGGGCATCCGGCCTGTGCGCAGGCCTCTCGCGCGGGCGGCGGTCTCGATGCGGGCCACGAGGGCGGGGTCGAAGGCCACGGGGGGGAAATCGGCAAGGCTGCGGGTCGACAGGGCGCAGCCTTCCTCCGCGGCGGCCACCTCGGCCTCGGCCAGGAGCTGCGCGCGGGCGCGGGTCAGAGTGTCGGCGTCGGTGTGGCGCAGATCCACGGTCAGGCGGGCGGTTTCGGGGATGACATTGGTCAGCCCGGGCGAGAGCTCCAGCACCCCCACCGTGGCCACCAGAGGCGGGCCGAAGGTCTGTGCCAGCGCCCGGGCGGCCAGCGTGATGCGCGCGGCCGCGAGGCCGGCGTCGCGGCGCAGGCCCATCGGCGTGGTGCCGGCGTGGTTGGACTGGCCGGCGATGGTCATCTCGGTCCAGCTGATCCCCTGCACGCCGGTGACGGCAGCGATGTCGAGCCCCTCGCGCTCCAGCACCGGGCCCTGTTCGATGTGCAGCTCCAGATAGGCCGCGGGGGTGGGGCCGGGACAGGGGGCGGGGCCGGAATGGCCGATGCGCGCAAGCTCGTCGCCCAGCACCGCGCCGTCGATGCCGCGCACCGCCAGCATGGCGCCAAGGTCCAGCGCGCCCTGATGCACGCCCGAGCCCATCATGTCGGGGGCGAAGCGCGCGCCCTCCTCGTTGGTGAAGGCGGCGATGGCCAGGGGGCGGCGGGTGGTGAGGTCCGCATCGTTAAGCGCCTCGGCGATCTCCAGCCCCGCCACCACGCCCAGCGTGCCGTCATAAAGGCCCCCGGTGGCGACGCTGTCGATGTGGGAGCCGATCATGACCGGGGGGCCGTCCTCGCGCCCCTGGCGGGTGCCGGTGATGTTGCCGATGCGGTCGATGGTGACCGTCAGCCCCAGCGCCTGCATCTCGGCCACCAGATGGTCGCGGCCGGCGCGGTCGGCGTCGGTCAGCGCCAGCCGGCAGACCCCGCCGCCGGGCAGAGCGCCGATGCGGCCGAACCCCTCCAGCCGCGCCCTCAGCCGGGCGGGGTCGAGGCGCAGGGCAGCCGTGACGGTCATGCCGCCCCCCGGCGCACCGTCTCGGCATCCGCCCCCACGAGGTCGCGATAGAGCCCGGGGTCGGTGTCGCCCTCGGTGCCGAACACCAGCACCCGCGCGGCCCGGTCCAGCCCCAGCGCCGCGCGGGCCTGCCCGTCCTCCATGGCGAGCGCCAGTGCGGCGAGCCCCGCCACGGCGGATTCGCCCGCCACCAGCGGCGGGTCGCCCTCCGGCCGGGCCAGCCGGCGCATCATTTCCACCGCCGCGGCGTCGGGGATGGCCATGACGGCGTCGCAGTGGTCCTTCAGCACCTCCCAGGCCAGCAGTGAGACCTCGCCGCAGGCCAGCCCCGCCATCAGCGTGTCGAGGTCGCCCTCCACCGCCACCGGTCGGCCGACGGCCAGGCTGTCGAGCCAGCAGGCCGAGCGGTCGGGGTCCGCGAGCACGATCCGCGGCCGCGCGGCGCCCCAGCGGCGCACGGCCTGGGCGGCGACGGCGGCGGCCATGCCGCCCACCCCGGTCTGCAGGAAGATGTGGGTGGGGGGGCTGGGGAGCGCGTCGAAGGCCTCGGCCGCCATCAGCTCGTAGCCCTGCATCACGTCGCGGGGGATCTCGGTATAGCCGGGCCAGGACGTGTCGGAGACCACGACCCAGCCCTCGCGGGCGGCGGTGGCCTCGGCCTCGCGCACGCTGTCGTCGTAGTTGCCGGCCGTGCGGCGGACCTCGGCGCCAAAGGCCTCGATGGCGGTCTTGCGGCCCTCGGACACGGTGGCGTGGATGAAGATCACGCAGCGGCAGCCAAAGCGCTGCGCGCCCCAGGCAACCGAACGGCCGTGGTTGCCGTCGGTGGCGCAGCAGACGGTGAGGGCGGCGGCGATGTCCTTCAGCCGCCCCTCCAGCAGGTCCTCCATCGCGGCTCGCCGGCCGGCCTCGGCCGCGCGGCGCAGGATCACGCGGGCGACGGCATAGGCCCCGCCCAGGGCCTTGAAGCTGCCGAGGCCGAAACGGGGGGATTCGTCCTTGTAGTGGATCGCAGCGACCCCCAGCGCCCTGGCCAGCCCCGGCAGGGGCACCAGCGGCGTTGGTGCATAGCCCGGCCAGGAGGAGATGGCGGCGCGGGCGGCGGCGAGGCCCGCATCGCTGAGGATCGCGTCCTGCTCCGGGCGCCAGCGGGCCGTGGGGTCGGCCAAGGCATTGGGCAGGAGGGTGAAGGGGGCGGTGTCGGTGGGCGTGCTCACGGTGCGTCCTCGGGAGTTCGGCCGCAGCGAGGGCGCGGCGGCCGGATAAGTCGATGCCCGGCCCGGGCCAAGCGGGCGGGTCGTCCCGCGAGCAGGTCGGGTCCACATCCCGCGCCGGTGCGGTGTTCCTTGCCGGGCGCGGCGGTCCCCCCCTTGCGTGACAGGGCACCGTTCCGCAAGGGGGTGCGCGGTTCGATTGGGCACCGGCCTGCCCGTGCCCGGGCCGAGGGACCGGGACGCCCGCGAAGGGCGCGCGCCCCGCCGGGGTTGCGGGGGATCAGAACGCCCCGGCTTCCTCCTCGATCGAGGCGAGGAGCGCCTCCAGCATGGCCACGCCCTCGGCGCCGTAATCGGCCTCGATAAGGGCGCGGACGGCGGGCTGGGCGGCCTCGGCAAAGCGGGCCTGTTCCTCGGGGGTGATGACGTTGACCTCCATGCGCTCGGCCAGGCGGGGCAGGCCGCGGTCGGAGGCCTCGATCACCCGGCTCATGGCGCGGCCGGCCTCGCTCGCGACCTCGGAGGCCCAGTTCACCAGCGTGCGGTGCTCGTCCGAGAGGCCCGCGTGGAAGTCGGCGTTCATCGCCCAGATGTAGGGGGTGATGATGTGGTTGGTGACCGAGAGATAGCGCTGCACCTCGTCGAAGTTGGAAAACGCGATGATCGGGATCGGGTTCATCTGCCCGTCGGCGACGCCGGCCTGAAGCGCGGTGTAGACCTCGGCCCAAGCGAGCGCGGTGGGCTGGCCGCCGAGCGACGAGATGATCGCCTCATGGGTGGGCAGGGTCATGGTGCGGATGCGCAGGCCGGCCATGTCCTCCACCGTCTCGATGGGGCGCTCGGAGTTGGTGAATGCGAAGAAGCCGCCTGAATCGATCAGGCCGAGGATCTTCAACTCTGTGTTGTCCTCGATGTCGGCGATGAACTTCTGGCCGAAGCTGCTGTCGGGTCGGATCACGCGGCTGGCCACCCCGATGTTGGGAAAGGCGAAGGGGATGTCGAACACGCCCACCAGCGGATAATGCTGCGCGAAGCCACCCGACGAGGAAATTGTGCTTTCCACCAGCCCCAGCCGGACCTGTTCGATCACGTCGGCATCCTGGCCGAGCTGGCCGTTGGGAAAGAGCTCCACCTCGATCTCGCCGCCCGAGGCGCTTTCCACCAGCGACTTGAACACCGCGGCCATGGCGCCGGAGTGGCTGCCGAACGGGTCCTCGGGGTTGAGATGCGCCAGCCGGATGGTGACGTCCTGCGCGGCCGCCGGAAGCGCCAGCGTCAGGGCCAGCGCCGCGGAGAGGGCCGTGGTCTTGATGGGGAAGGTCATGGGGGGTCTCCTTTCAGGGGGGTCAGAAGCCCAGCAGGCGCGGGATGAACAGCGTCAGCCCGGGCCAGTAGGCGATGAGGATGAGGATGCCGATCTGGGCCACGATGAAGGGCCAGAGGTAGCGGGTGATGGCCTCGATCCGCTCGCCCGTGACCGAGGCGAGCACGAACAGGCAGGCGCCGACGGGCGGTGTCATGAGCGAGATGTTCAGCGCGAGGATGATCATGATACCGGCGTGCACCGGCTCCATCCCGATCAGCAGGGTCAGGGGCGCCAGCACCGGGGCGAGGATGATCAGCGTGGCGTTGATGTCCATCACCAGCCCGATGACCAGCAGCAGAACCAGGATCATGGCGATGACAACCTTGGGGTCCGAGGAGATCGCCAGCATCGCCCCGGCAATGGCCTGCGGCACCCGGTTGAAGGTCATCCACCAGCCCAGCATCGCCGCCGAGGCGATGATCAGGAAGATCACCCCGGTCAGCAGCGTCGTGCGCACCGCGATTTCGTACAGGTCGCGCCAGCTCAGCGCGCGGTAGATCACGCCGCCGACGAACAGCGCATAGGCGACGGCGATGGCCGCGGCCTCGGTGGGGGTAACCCAGCCGCCGAGGATCGCGGCGAGGATGAACACGGGCAGGAACAGCGCCAGCAGCCCTTCGCGGGCGGCCTTGGCGACGTTGCACAGGTGAAACCGCCCCTCGCCCGGGGGCAGGCGGTAGTGGCGGGCGGTGGCGGCGATGACGATCATGCAGACCGCGGCGATCAGCAGTCCCGGCAGGATGCCGGCCGCGAACAGCCCTGCGATGGAGACGCCCATGATCGAGCCGTAGATGATCGCCAGCGTCGAGGGCGGGATGGTCGGCCCGATGATCGAGCCCGCCGCCGTCACCGCGCAGGCATAGGGCCCCGGATAGCCCGCCTTGCGCATCGCCGGTACCATGGTGTTGCCGAAGGCCGCCGCATCCGCCGTGGCCGAGCCGGTGAGGCCTGCGAACATCACCGAGGCCGCCATGTTGGAATGGGCCATCCCGCCCCGCATCCAGCCCACCAGCGCTTGCGCGAGCCGCACCAGCCCCTCGGTAATGCCGGACCGGTTCATGATCTCGCCCGCGAGGATGAAGAACGGCATGGCGAGGAACGGAAACAGGTCTAGCCCGGAAAACATCCGGTCCGGCGCCATCACCATGAACCGCGGGCCCATGTCCCAGATGCCGATCATGGCCGCGATGCCGATGGCGATGCCCACCGGCATCCCGAAGGCGATGAAGCCGAAGAACGCAAGCGGTACCAGTGCCATGCCCATCAGCGTGCGGCCTCCTCGGGGGTGAGGCCGGCGATGGCGCTGCCGGTGGTCTCGGGCGGGCGGCGGCCCCAGAAATCCACGATGCCCATGAGCAGAAGCTGCACCGCCGCCAGCACCGCCGCGACCGGCACGGCGGCCACCGCATAGCCGCGCGGAAGACCGAACACCATCGTGGTGCGGTTCATTGCCCGCGCCACCATCCCGCTGCCGTAATAGGCGAGCACCACGAAGAACCCGCAGCCGATCAGCGCAAAGGCCAGCGCCAGCCAGCGCCGCAGCCCGGGGCGGAAGCGCTCGAACAGGAATCCCACGCCGATGTGCTGGCGGTGGACCACCCCGCAGGATACCGCCAGCAGCGCGGTCCAGATCATCAGGTAGCGCGCCAGCTCCTCGGTGAAGGTGATCGAGATCGGCAGCACATAGCGCGACAGCACCCCCAGCCAGACCGTCAGCACCAGCGCCACCAGAAGCGCCACGCAGGCCCGCTCCACCACCCAGTTCAGGCCGAGGCTGATCTTCTGTGCGCCCTGTGCCACCCGCTCCACGCCGCGCCCTCCGTTGCCACCGGAACAGGCTGGAACGCGGATTTCAACCTGTCAATCAAAGAAACATCCGTTTCAGATCCGCGGCGGGGCAAGGCCCTGCACACGCTCGGCATCGCAGGACCACGACAAGACGCCCGCCGGCGCGGGGGCCGGCGGGCTGCTCAGTTTGCAGGCAGACCGCGCCGCAGGGCGCGGCGCGGGGCTCAGATCTTGCCCAGCGTGCGCAGGAACTCGTTCAGCATCTCGCCCAGCCGGCCGGAATGCTCGGGGTCCTGGGCCGAGAACTCGTCCACCACCTCCAGCGAAGCAGTGGTCAGCGCCGCCATCGCCTCGTCGTCGAGCTGCGTCAGCTCGCCGCCGAAGTCGTTGACGAACTCCTCCTTGAACAGGAAGTCGCGGTAGAGGAAATGCGCCGCAGCTTCGGCCGAGGTGGCGCGGGTGACCTCGGTCACCACCGCGCGGATGTCGTCGCCGACGCCGTCCCAGGCCTGCTGGTTGACGAAGACCTCGCCGTTTAGGTGGCCCACCAGATCGGGCTCGACGATGTAGTTGCAGACCTCCTGGAAGTTCATGCCCCAGGCGGTGGAGGTGGAGCCCCAATGCGCCCCGTCCACGACGCCGGTCTGCAGCGCCTGGTAAAGCTCGCCGCCGGGGATCGACACGGGCGCCGCCCCCATCCGCGCGAGCACCAGGCCCGCGGCCCCGGTGGAGCGCACCGGCCAGCCCTGGAAATCCGCCGCCGTGCGCAGCGGACGGTTGGCCCACAGCGTCAGGCCCGAATAGGACACGGGACCCACCTGGTGGATGCCCTGCTCGGCATAGGCCGCGCGGATGGGCTCGATCCCGCCCATCTCGTAATAGAAGATATCCATCTCCTCGTGGCGCATCCAGGTGCCGATATGGCCGTTGAGGTGGCTCGCCGCCGGCACCCGCCCGATCCAGTAGGCGGGATAGGTGAAGGCGCTCTCCAGCAGCCCCCGCCGGGTGGCGTTCAGCACCTCCATGGTGGGCACCAGCGACTCCGGCGCGTAAGGCTCCACCGTCAGCTCGCCGCCGGTGGCCTCGGTGATGCGGTTGCAGTACCGCACGAACACCTCCTCGTAGTACCAGTTGCCGGTGGGCCAGTGGGTCTGCATGCGCCAGGTGGTGTTGCCCTGGGCGATCACCGGCGGGGCGGCCAGCGTCACGCCGGCGGCGGCGCCGGCCCCGGCGGCAAAGAAGCCGCGGCGGCTGAGGGGTCTGTTCTTCATCGTCATGGTGGGTCTCCTCCCTGTGGTGAACGTGGGCCCCGGCGCTCAGCGGCGCACGGGGATGTCGGTGAAGGACGTGATGATGCCGGGGAACAGGAAGATCGCGGCGCCCGTGGCCAGCATCAGGAAGAAATACGGCAGGATCGCCCGGTAGATCTCGGTGATCGGCGTGTTGGGGCTGAGGGATTTCAGGTAGAAAAGGTTGTACCCGAAGGGCGGCGAGATGTAGCCGATGCACAGGTTCAGCTGGAACAGGATGCAGAACCAGATCGGGTCGAACCCCAGCGCGGTCACGATGGGAAAGAAGATCGGCAGCACCAGCA
>SKMM01000025.1 GCA_007121055.1 Paracoccaceae bacterium
AATGCGCCACCCCGATCACCGCCCAGACCGCCAGATACTGCGCCGGCGTCTGCACCATCGACAGCGCCACCAGCGCCCCCGCCCCCAGCACCGCGCCCCCGGTCAAGAGCTCGGCACTCCAGCCCCGGTCCACCAGCCGCCCGGCCAGTGTCGCCAGCGACGCAGACACCAGGATCGACAGCGTCGGCCCCAGCGCCAGCGTGGTCTTGGACCAGCCCAGCGCCGCCTCCCACGGCACCAGCAGCGCCGCGAAGATATAGACCAGCCCTGCATAGCCCAGTGTCTGCCCCACGGCGAGCAGCCAGATCGCCGGGGCATCGAGGGGCGGGGGCCGGTCCATCCCGCGTCGGTGCCGTGAAACCCCGCGGCCCGCAAGGCCTGGCGGGCTTGGCAGACCCCCGCCGATGGGTTACCTGCGCCCCATGACAATCCGCTGCCCCTTCTGCATCTGCATTTCGCGCTGAGCTGTCGGCGGCGGGCACGCGTCTTGGCCAGAGCCCGCCCCGAGGCGGCGCCGGCGAGGCCCCGATGACCCGCACCCCGACCGAGATCACGCTGCACAACAGCCGCACCCGCCGCAAGGAGCGGTTCGGCCCGCTCGACCCGAAAAACGTGCGGATGTATGTCTGCGGCCCCACCGTCTATGACCGCGCCCATCTGGGCAACGCACGCCCGGTGGTGGTGTTCGACGTGCTGTTCCGCCTGCTGCGGCACGTCCACGGGCCCGAGCACGTCACCTATGTGCGCAACTTCACCGACGTGGACGACAAGATCAACGCGCGCGCCCGGGAGATGCAGGCGGCGGGCGACGGGCGCGACCTCAACACCATCATCCGCGCCCTGACCGACGAGACCATCGGCTGGTACCACGCCGACATGGACGCGCTGGGCGCCCTGCGCCCCACGCATGAGCCCCGCGCCACCGACTTCATCCCCCAGATGGTCGGCATGATCGAGACGCTGGTCGCCCAGGGCAACGCGTACGAGGCCGAGGGCCATGTCCTCTTCGCCGTCGACAGTGCGCCGGGCTATGGCAGACTCTCCGGCCGCTCCGTCGAGGACATGATCGCCGGCGCCCGGGTCGATCCCGCCCCCTACAAGCGCAACCCCATGGATTTCGTCCTGTGGAAACCCTCCAGCCCGGACGAGCCCGGCTGGGACGGCCCGGTGGTGGACGGCCGCAGCACCGGCCGCGGCCGCCCCGGCTGGCACATCGAATGCTCCGCCATGTCCCGCGAGTTGCTGGGCGAGAGCTTCGACATCCACGGCGGCGGCATCGACCTGATGTTCCCCCACCACGAGAACGAGATCGCCCAGTCCTGCTGCGCCCACCCCGACGGAGACTTCGCCCGCCTCTGGCTCCACAACGAGATGGTCCAGGTCGACGGCAAGAAGATGTCCAAGTCGCTGGGCAACTTCTTCACCGTCCGCGACCTCCTCGACCAGGGCTTCCCGGGCGAGGTCATCCGCTTCGTCATGCTCCAGACCCACTACCGCAAGCCGATGGACTGGACGGAGGAAAAGGCAGACAAAGCCTTCCAAACCCTTTTCCAGTGGCGTCGCGCAACCAGCGACCTCAGGCCTGACTCCGGCTCGATTGATCAGGCAGCCATCAACGCTCTCCTTGACGACCTTGATACCTACAAGTTCCTCGAGCGACTGCGTAGCCTTTTTGTCGCTGGCGAATACCAATCCTTGCGCTCTACCGCGGAAGTCGCAGGGCTGCTCAGCGACCAGCTCAGCTGGATCGGAAAATCTTCCTTGATGGCGGCTGCAGGGAAAAAACTGGAAGAGATCTTCTCAATCTACCAGCGCGCCAAGGACACCAAGGATTTTTCCGAGATCGACAGGATCAAGTCCAATATCCAAAAAAGGGGTATAGAGCTACAATTGCGGAAGGATCGCGCAAGCATCGGCTCTGTTCAGCTGATTGCCGCTCTAGATTTTTTTCGATCAATGTCTGACTCGAATAGACAGAAGTATTTTTCCGATGCCGTGCGTGAGCAAGCTGACGGATCGAAGAGTATTCAGCATGAGGCGATAATTTGGGGTTATGTCGCCGCGGCGCTAGATGAATCCATAGAGACGCCGCAGGAAACCTGATGCTGGTACACACTAGATTCGGAATTGCAGTAACATGACCCCCGAGCGCCTCTACCTGTACGACACCACCCTGCGGGACGGGCAGCAGACGCAGGGGGTGCAGTTCTCGGCCGCGGAGAAGCGCGAAATCGCGGGGATGCTCGACGATCTGGGGGTGGACTACATCGAGGGGGGCTGGCCCGGCGCCAATCCCACCGACAGCGAGTTCTTCGAGGCGCCGCCGCGCACCCGGGCCACCCTCACGGCCTTCGGGATGACCAAGCGGGCCGGGCGCTCGGCGGGCAATGACGATGTGCTGGCCGCGGTGCTGAACGCGGGCACCCCGGCGATCTGTCTGGTGGGCAAGGCGCATCCCTTCCATGTGGAGACCGCGCTGGGCATCACGCTCGACGAAAACCTCGCCGCGATCCGCGACTCGGTGGCCCATGCCGTGGCCCTCGGCCGCGAGGTCCTGTTCGACGCCGAGCATTTCTTCGACGGCCACGCCGCCGACCCCGGCTATGCGCGGGCCTGCCTGCAGGCCGCGCTGGAGGCCGGCGCGCGCTGGGTGGTGCTGTGCGACACCAATGGCGGCACGCTGCCCGACGCCGTCGGCCGCGTGACCGCGCAGGTGACCGCGGGCGGCATCCCCGGCGACCGCCTCGGCATCCACACCCATGACGACACCGGCACCGCCGTGGCGGGGGCGCTGGCCGCCGTGGACGCCGGCGCGCGGCAGATCCAGGGCACGCTGAACGGGCTGGGCGAGCGCTGCGGCAACGCGAACCTCACCACCCTGATCCCGACGCTCGCGTTGAAATCCCCCTGGGCCGGGCGGTTCGAGACGGGGGTGCGGGGGCTGGAGCGGCTGGTGCGGATGTCGCGCCGGCTGGACGACATCCTCAACCGGGTGCCCCTGCGCAGCGCGCCTTACGTCGGCGCCTCGGCCTTCGCCCACAAGGCGGGCCTGCACGCCAGCGCCATCCTCAAGGACCCCACCACCTACGAACACATCGACCCCGCGGCGGTGGGCAACGCCCGCGTGATCCCGATGTCCAACCAGGCCGGGCAGGCCAACCTGCGCGCCCGCCTGTCCGAGGCCGGGATCGAGGTCGCCCCCGGCGACCCCCGCCTCGGCCAGATCCTGGCCGACATCAAGGCGCGCGAGGATGTGGGCTATGCCTATGACGGCGCGCAGGCCAGCTTCGAGCTGGTGGCGCAACGGGCGCTGGGCCTCGTGCCGGAGTTCTTCGAGGTGAAGCGCTATCGCGTGACCGTCGAGCGGCGGAAGAACCGCTACGACCGGATGATCAGCCTGTCCGAGGCCGTGGTGGTGGTGAAGATCGGCGACCGCAAGGTGCTGTCGGTGTCGGAGTCCATGGACGCGGACGGGTCGGACCGCGGCCCGGTCCACGCGCTGGCGCGCGCGCTGGCCAAGGACCTCGGCCCCTACCAGCACCTCATCGACGACATGCGGCTGGTGGATTTCAAGGTCCGCATCACGCAGGGCGGCACCGACGCCGTCACCCGCGTCATCATCGACAGCGAGGACGGGCAGGGCCGGCGCTGGTCCACGGTGGGCGTCTCGGCCAACATCGTCGACGCCTCCTTCGAGGCGCTGCTGGACGCCACCGTGTGGAAACTGATCCGCGACGGCGGCGCTTCGGCCATGGCCGCCCAGTGAGCGCCTTCTTCCGGATCCACAGCGGGCTCGACCGCGAAGGCCCGGGCGACCGCGCCTCGCTCGACCGGGCGCTGGCGGGGATCGCCCCCGACGCCCGGATCTGCGACGCGGGCTGCGGCCCCGGCGCCGATGTCGAAGCCCTGCTTACCCATGTGCCCCAGGGCCATGTCCACGCCGTCGACCTCCACCCCCCCTTCGTCGAGGCCGTCCGCACCCGTTTCGCCCGCGACCCACGCGTCACCGCCGAGGGCGCCGATTTCACCGCCCTCACCGGACCCTACGATGTCATCTGGTCCGCCGGCGCGGTCTACAGCACTGGCATCCCGGCCACCCTCGCGGCCTGGCGCAAGGCCCTCGCCCCGGGCGGCTGCGCCGCCTTCAGCCACCTGTGCTGGACCGGCGCCGCGCGCCCCCCCCCCGCCGCCGCCTTCTGGGCCGAGGAATTCGCGGCCATGGGCGACATCGCGCAGGCCGAGGCCGAGATCGCCGCTGCCGGCTGGCGCCTCCTCGACCGCTGGCCCCTGGGCCCCGCCGGCTGGGAGGCCTACTATGCCCCCCTCGAGGCGCGCCTCGACGCCCTCGGCCCCACCGCCGATCCCGAGCTGGCCCAGGCCATCGCCGCCCACCGCGCCGAGATCGCCACCTGGCGCGCCCATGGCCACAGCTACGACTATTTCCTGTTCCGGGTCGCCCCATGACCCTCGCCGCCTGCGCCGAGATCGTCGAACGCGGCGACCCCGACCGTTTCCTCGCGACCATGACCGCGCCGGAGGCCGACCGCGCCCGGCTCTGGCCGCTCTACGCCTTCAACCTGGAGGTGGCGCGGGCCCCCTGGGCCTCGGTCGAGCCCATGGTCGGCGCCATGCGCCTGCAGTTCTGGACCGACACGCTGGAGGAGATCGCCGGAGGCCGTCCCCCCCGGGCCCATGAGGTCGCCCGCCCGCTGGCCGAGCTGATCCGGACGGCCAACCTCCCGGTGGCGCCCCTCGCGGGGCTGGTTGCGGCGCGCCATGCCGATCTGGAGCCCGATGCCCCGGCTGATGGCGCGGCGCTCTGGGCGTATCTGGAGGCGACCGGCGGGGCGCTGATGGCACAGGCCGCCCGCGCGTTGGGCGCCGCGCCGGCCATCGCGGCGGCGGCGGCCGACGCC
>SKMM01000233.1 GCA_007121055.1 Paracoccaceae bacterium
CCTCGCCGACACCCTCCGCGCCATCCTCGACGGCCACCCCAAATCCCACATCGGGACCTCATGCCCTGGCGCCACGCCCAGCCGTCAAGCCTCGCCGCATAAGGCCACGCCGTCGCGCTTACGGACGGTCTCGCCCACCGGGGGGATCAGCGGCGTCGCGTCCCAGACATCGGCCATGTAGCCCCGGATCGTCCGGTCCGACGAGAACCACCCCGACCGTGCGGTGTTCAGCGCCGCCATCCGCATCCAGGCCGCCGGGTCCCGGAACGCCGCATCGACCGCGCGCTGCGCATCCCAGTAGGCGTCGAAATCCGAGCACACCACGAAGAAGTCATGGTGGCGCAGATTGTCCACCACCGCCGCATAGCGCTCCGTGTCGCCCTCCGAGAACACCCCCGAGGCGACCTGCTCCAGCGCCTGCGCCAGCCGCGGGCTCTCCGCGATGGCCTTTGCCGCATGCCCCTCCACCGCCCGGCGCGCCACCACCTCGGACGCCGTCATCCCGAACAGAAAGAAGTTCTCCGCCCCGACCCGCTCGCGGATCTCCACATTGGCGCCGTCCAGCGTGCCGATGGTCAACGCGCCGTTCATGGCGAACTTCATGTTGCCGGTGCCCGACGCCTCCTTGCCCGCAGTCGAGATCTGTTCCGACAGGTCTGCCGCCGGGATCAGACGCTCGGCCATGGAGACATTGTAGTTCGGTGGATAGACCACCTGCAGCATGTCCCGCGTCACGGGATCGGCATTCACCACCCGCCCGACATCGTTGATCAGCCGGATGATCTCCTTGGCCAGCACATAGCCAGGCGCGGCCTTGCCGCCGAAGATCTTGACCCGAGGCGTCCATCCCGCCCCGGGGTCCTCGCGCATCGCGTTCCACAGGGCGATGGTCTCGAGGATGTTCATGTGCTGGCGCTTGTATTCGTGGATGCGCTTGATCTGGATGTCGAACATGGCCGCAGGGTCGACCTTGATCCCCTGGCTCTCGTGCAGCCAGAGCGCCAGTGCCTCCTTGTTGGCGCGCTTGGCCGCGGCATAGGCCTCCATGAAGCCCGCATCCTCGATGTGCGGCTCCAGCTCCGTCAGCCGTTCCAGATCGGCGACCCAGCGCGGCCCGATCGTGTCGCCCACCAGCCGCCGCAGCGCCGGGTTCGCCGCCACGATCCAGCGCCGCGGCGTCACCCCGTTGGTCTGGTTCACGATCCGGCCCGGGTGCAGGCGGTTCAACTCCGCAAACACCGTGTCCTTCACCAGATCGGTGTGCAGCGCCGACACGCCATTGACCCTGTGGGCCATGATGAAGCTCAGCTCGCCCATGTTGACGTTGCCGTCATGGATGATGTGGGCGTTGCGGTCGGGGTGCGCGCGAGCATGGCGCTCGTCGATGCGGGCGATGATCTCCAGATGGCGCGGCAGCACCCGCTCCATCAGCCACTCCGGCCAGCGCTCCAGCGCCTCGGGCATCAGCGTGTGGTTGGTGTAGCCCAGACAGCCCCGCGCCGTGTCCTCGGCCGCCTCGAAGTCCATCCCGTGCTCGTCGTGCAGCAGCCGGATCAGCTCGGGCCCTGCTATGGCGGGGTGGGTGTCGTTGAGCTGGATCGCCACATGTTTGGGCAGGGCGGCCAGATCCTCATGCTCGCCCCGGTACCGCCGCAGGATGTCGCGCAAGGATGCTGCGGTGAAGAAATACTCCTGCCGCAGCCGCAGTTCCTTGCCCGCATCCGAGGTGTCGTCCGGGTACAGCACGCGGGAAATCGTGCGCGCCAGCGCCTCGGCCGCCGTGGCGCCCATGTAGTCGCCGCGGTTGAACGCCGCGAGGTCGAAGCCATGCACCGCCTCGGCGCCCCACAGCCGCAACGTGTTGGCCCAGCGCCCGCGCCAGCCGATGATCGGCGTGTCATGGGCCTTGGCCAGCACCTTCTCGCCGGGCTCCCACAGCCGCCGGCCGCCGCGGTCCAGCACCCGGCCGCCGAAGCCGATGTCATAGGTCGCCTCGGGCCGCTCGAACTCCCAGGCGTGTTTCTGGCGCAGCCACTCCTCGGGCTCCTCGATCTGCACCCCGTTCTCGAATCGCTGCTGGAACAACCCATGCTCATAGCGGATGCCATAGCCATGCCCCGGACAGCCCAGCGTCGACATCGAATCGAGGAAACAGGCAGCCAGCCGCCCCAGACCGCCATTGCCCAGCGCCGCATCGGGCTCGTCCGCCAGAATGCTGTGATAGTCGAAGCCGCAGCTTTCGCACACCGCCCGGGCCTCGTCGCGCAGACCGAGGTTGACGATGGCATCCTCCAGCAGCCGGCCGATCAGGAACTCCATCGACAGGTAATAGACCCGCTTGCCGCGGGCGGCGTAGGTCGCGCGGGTCGAGGCGAACCAGGGCGTGATGATGCGGTCGCGCACCGCCAGCGACAGCGCCATGCGCAGATCGTAGACATGCGCATGGGGCAGGTCCTTGCCCAGCGAAAACTCAAGATGGCGCAGCGTGTCGCTGCGCAGGTCGCCATGGCTCATGGCCCAGATCTCCGTTGGCGCCCGGCTTGGGCGATTTCCTGGCATGATCGTTCATCGCGGCCGGGTTTCAACCCCTGCAGCCAAGCCCGTCCCCGCCGATCCCGGGAAATCCCCTGGCGAGGCAGTGACCCGCCCCCGCGCCCGATGCGCGGGCAGTCCGTGCCCCGACTAGGCCGCGGGGCGTGCCACGTTAACACAGTGTGTCCTTCCGATGACGGCTGCGCGGATTCGGCGTCCCCCCCAGGGGCGTCAAGCGCGATGTTCGGTTGCGCGGCCGTCGGCCCTGCGGCTAGCCTGACCGCGACTCGACGACGACCTAGGGGGGACAAGGCCCGGGCTGACATCACTGCAAGGACGCGGGGCCTGCCAGCCCCGTTCGGTGTTCCTTCGGGGCGCCTGTCCACATTTGCCGTCGGGCGGATGCAGGCGATGAAAGGCGGCCGGAGGGGCTAATGTCCGCAGGAAAGATGGAGCTGCCGCGGCGCGTGTCTGCGGTGTGTGGCGCATTGGAGCCGTGGCGGCGGGCTCAGTCCGGGTGTCCGCAGGGCCGCGCATAGTTTGTCGCGCCGCGCGGGATTCGGTGTGACCCGGCGGCGCGCGGTGCGGGACACGACATGGCGGGCGCGCCCGGGCAGCTTGTTGCGCGGGCAGCCCCGCGCCGAAGACAGGGCCCGGGCACAGGGCCTGCAACAGCCGTCCGCGCGCCACCGCGCCGGGCCACGAAACGAGGAGCGGGACAGCAGCATGGGCAGGCAAGGGGGCAGAATGGGGGCGGCGGTCGAGGCGATGGGCGGAACGCGGGGCGGCCGGGACACCGAATTGCAGGTACAATGGGCCACGGCCTGCGAAGGGCTCCGGTCCAGGGTCGGGCGCAACAATTTCGTGACCTGGATCGAGCCGTTGCAGCCGCGCGGGCTCAGCGAGGGCGTGCTCCGCCTGTCGGTGCCCACGCGCTTCGTGGGGGATTGGGTGACACGGCATTTCGCCCAGTCCATTGTCGAGGAATGCGTCCGCGCCGGCGCCGATGTCACGCGGCTGGACCTGACATTGGCGCGCCCGCGGGGCGATGCCGACACCCCCGCGCCCGTCCAGGTGCCCGACCCAGCCGACCCTGCCGAGGTCGAGGGCGACGTCGCGGACGACCTGCCCGGCAGCCCCCTGGACCCCCGCTTCACCTTCGAAAGCTTCGTGGTGGGCAAGCCCAACGAGCTCGCCCATGCTGCCGCCCGCCGGGTGGCCGAGGGTGGGCCCGTCGCCTTCAACCCGCTGTTCCTTTATGGGGGCGTGGGGCTGGGCAAGACCCACCTGATGCACGCGATGGCCTGGGAGATCCGGCGCAGCCAGCCCGGCCTCAGGGTGCTTTACGTCTCGGCCGAACAGTTCATGTACCGCTTCGTCGATGCGCTGCGGAACAAGCAGATCATGGACTTCAAGCAACTGTTCCGGTCGGTTGACGTGCTGATGGTGGACGACGTGCAGTTCATCGCCGGCAAGGAAAGCACGCAGGAGGAATTCTTTCACACCTTCAATGCGCTGGTCGATCAGCGCAAGCAGATCGTCATCTCCGCCGACCGCGCCCCGGGCGAGATCAAGGACCTCGAGGACCGCATCACCTCGCGCCTGCAATGGGGCCTGGTGGTGGATCTGCACCCCACCGACTACGAGTTGCGCCTCGGGATTCTCCAGACCAAGATGGACGCCTTCCGCGCCGATGATCCCACCGTCTCGGTGGCCCCCGACGTGCTGGAGTTCCTCGCCCACAAGATCACGACCAATGTGCGCGTGCTGGAGGGGGCGCTCACCCGCCTGCACGCCTTCGCCTCGCTGGTGGGCCGCGAGATCACGCTGGAACTGGCGCAGGACTGCCTTGCGGATATCCTGCGGGTGTCCGAGCGCCGGGTCACCATCGAGGAGATTCAGCGAAAGGTGGCCGAGCACTACAACATCCGCCTGTCCGACATGATCGGGCCGAAGCGCGTGCGCACGCTGGCGCGGCCCCGTCAGGTGGCGATGTACCTTGCCAAGGAACTGACTGCGCGGTCGCTGCCCGAGATCGGCCGCCGCTTCGGCGGGCGCGACCACACCACCATCATCCACGGCGTCCGCAAGGTGGAGGAGCTCGTCTCCAGCGACCCGCAACTCGCCGAAGACCTCCGGCTCCTGCGCCGCCTCCTGTCGAGCTGAGCGCCACCGGGCTGCGCGGCGCGCCAGTCTGACGCTCAGCGCGGCGACAGCGGGCCGCGCCTCCGCCTCAGCGGCTGGGTCGAGCGCCTGGTCGATCACGCGGACCCGCGCGAGCGCAGCGCGCTGGTGCGCAGCGGCGGAGTCAGCGTCGTCCTCGGCGCGCGGCGGCGCCCGTACCACCATCTGCGCGACTTCACCGAGCTCGGTGCGCCGCTCG
>SKMM01000085.1 GCA_007121055.1 Paracoccaceae bacterium
CCTGCTCCACCCCGACACCACCAACTGGGGCTATGACGTGGTGATCGCGGGGATGGCGGCGGTGAACCCCGCGCTGCTGGAGACGGGACGGCCCGACGAGCTGGTGGACCTCGCGGCATCCCTGCACAACTTCTCCACCGGGCCGATCCGGCTGATCCTCGATGTGGTGTTCGGCCATGCCGACAACCAGGGCCTGCGGGCGCTGAACCCGCATTTCTTCGCCGGGCCGAACATGTACGGCCAGAACCTCGATTACAGAAACCCGAGGGTGCGGGCGATCCTGCTGGAGATGCAGCGGCGCAAGGTGGATTTCGGCGCCGACGGCGTGCGCGTCGATGGCGCGCAGGATTTCCGGTACTGGGACCCCGCCATCGAGAAGATGTGCCACGACGACGAGTATCTGCAGCAGATGTCCGACGTGGAGCAGCACGTCGCCGGCACCCTCTACCGCCCCTGGTTCATCTTCGAGGACGGCCGGCCCTGGCCGCAGGAGGATTGGGAGCTTGCCTCGGACTACCGCGCGGTGATCGAGGCGCAGAAGGACGACGACGTGTTCCAGTGGGGCCCGCTGACGTTTGCCCACAACACGCCCTTCCTCTACGGCTTCTGGCTGTCGAAATACTGGCGCATCAAGGAGATGCTGACGGTGGGGGCGACCTGGATCTCGGGCACCGCCAACCACGACACGCTGCGCCGGGGCACGCAGGTGAACCCCAAGCTCAACATCAACACCCGTCTGGGCGAGACCCAGATGGAGATCCTGGAGAAAGCCTACGACAACCCCGCGGTGTCGATGCTGACCTATGTGGCGTTTCCGGGCGTGCCGATGGATTTCCTCAATGCCACGGCGCGGGCCAACTGGGGCTTCATCCGCAACCAGGACGACAAGTACGGGGTGAAGGTGGTGGCCGAGGAGGCCATCTCGCTGAAATGGCAGGTGGACGAGTACAGCTACTCCCGCCCCACCTTCTTCCGGCGGCTGAAGGAGATGGGCTATCCCACCCGCGCGGAGCTTGCCCGCTTCCTCGAGTTCCTGCCCGCCCTCGTCGAGGTCACCGACTACGACCTCGACGAGATCGCGCGGCTCCTCAACGCCGTGGAGCCGCCGCTCGCGGGCCCCGAAAGCTTCACGCCGCGGGTGCTCAAGGCCATTGCGCGGGCCTGGATGGACGACATGCACGACTACTGCAACGTCTCCCAGGCGCTGTCGCAGCTCGACGCGGGCCATGTGGGCTTCATGCATTCCCTGCGCGAATTCCGACGCGCCCACCCGTGGCTGCGCGACAATTACGCGCCGGTGGACCATTTCGACTATCTCCAGCCGATCAACGGCAAGACCATCTTCGTGTCGCTGCGCAACCGCCCCGAGGGCCTCGGCGGCGGGCAGGTGTTCTGCATCACCCACATGGAGGGCGGCGAGACCGAGGATTTCGACCCCCTCACCCTGCGCGTCCCCGGCATCGAGGGCATGGGCTGGGAACTCGCGCTCCGCACCCCCAACATCGGCCCCGACTACACCGGCGGCCCGGTGACCCTGCGCGACAGCATGGGGCTGGTGTTCACCCGCGGGCTCTGACCGGCCGGCCCCGGCGGCGGAGGCGGCCGGTCGCACAGGCGGACCGGCGGCGGCGGCCTCGACAGCCGGTGACCGGCCGTTATCTCTGCCCGAGGACAACAGGGGGAGCCGCCGGTGATCTTCGTCGTCACGCCACAGACCGTCAGCAACAAGCTGGCCCTGCGCGGGGGCGAGCCGCCGCGCAAGATCCTCACGGGGTTGCGCAGCGTCTTTCCCACCGGGCTGATCTTCGATCCCGTATGGTGGCGGCTGGCGCTGGAATACCCGCTGCTGCGCTACACCTTCGCGCTCTCGCCCTTCCCGGCGGCGATCCTGATCTTCCCCGACCTCGCGCTGCCGATCTCCGGCGCGCCGCTTCTGATGTTCCTGTTCATCCACTGGATCGAGGGCAACGTCCTGTCGATCTCCGACCCCGACCGGCGCCGCAGGCTCCTGCCGGAGGACGAGGTCGCGCGCCGCAGCGACCTGTTCCAGACCCGGGCCCGGGGGCTGCTGACCCGCATCGCGGCGGGGCGCAACATGACCGAGGGCGAGATCACGCTGGTGGTGGAGCAATCCGCCATGTCCCCCGTTCCCCCCCTGACCGTGATCTCCGTCCAGGCCCAGATCGAGGGCGCCCCCATCCTCGACCTCTCCCGCGAGGAGCTGGCCATGGTCCGCGACGACCTGTTCGACGAGTTCCACGGCACCGGAAAACTCACCGAGCGCTGCCTGCACCGCCTCAGCCTGCGCGAGAACCGGTTCCTGCACGCCATCACGCTCGATGCCCGCTCCATCTCGGCCCACGCCCGCATGGCCGCCCTCGCGCGCGCAAGGGCACGCGACACTGCGGCCGAAGCGGCGCCTCAGCCGGCCGGGTCGTCGGTCTCGTCGTAACGGGCGGGCTCGGCGAGCATCGCGCGCGCCAGTCGCGTGACCCAGACCACCAGCACGCCCATCCCCGAGAGCACGTAGACCGCGGTGAAGATCTTGCCGATGTCGGTGACCGGCGCGAAATCCCCATAGCCCAGCGTCGTCAGGGTCACGACGCTCAGAGAGACCGCATCGACCCAGCGCAGCCCCTCCCCCAGCGCATGGAACATGGCCCCCGGGACCAGGATCATCAGCGTCAGGTCGAAGCACGCGCGGAACAGATCGTCCCCCCGGGCCTTGCGCAGGGTCCGCAGGAAGCGCGGCATCGTCAGGGCAAAGGACAGCATCGGCGGGTCTCCCGGTCGGGCACGCGGGCGCGCGTGCGGTGCAGGGCAAAGCTGCCCGCCACGCCGTCCGCTGCGCGAGCCCGACCCATTCGGGCTTGACGCCGCAGTGCGGCGCAACGATGTTGCGCGCGCACCCCGAGGCGGAGACCGGAATGGACAGCGAATTCGCCCCCTGGGTGGGAAAGACCGAGGAAGAGACCGACCTCATCACCCCCCGGCAGGCCCGCGGCATGGCCGCCACGCTGGCCTCGGGCCCCTGCGGCGCGGACGCCTTCAAGGATGGCGACCCGCTGCCGCCGCTCTGGCACTGGATGGGCTTTGCGCCCGTCGCCCCGATGGACGGGCTCGGCCCCGACGGCCACCCCGCCCGCGGCGGCTTCCTGCCGCCCGTGCCGCTGGAACGCCGAATGTGGGCGGGCGGCCGCGTCACCTTCCTCGGCGACACGCCGCGGCTGGGCGAGCCCCTGCACCGCCGCTCCGAGATCCTGAAGGTGGCGGAAAAGACCGGGGCCGCCGGCCGCATGGTCTTCGTCACCGTGGGCCACCGGATCTCCACCCCCCGCGGCCCCGCCATCGACGAGGAGCAGGACATCGTCTACATCGCGATGCCCAGCCGCTACAGCCCGCCGCCCCCCGTCCCCGCCCCCGAGGCGCCCGCCTGGGAGGAGCCGGTGGAGATATCGGCCGTCCGCCTGTTCCGCTTCTCGGCGCTGACCTTCAACGGCCACCGCATCCACTACGACCTCGACTATGCCGCAAAGGTGGAAAAATACCCCGCGCTGGTGGTCCACGGCCCCCTGCAGGCCATGCTGCAGATGGAGGCCGCCCGCCGCCACAACCCCGGCCGTGCCATAGCGTCCTTCCGCCACCGCGGCGTCCGCCCGCTCCTCCTGATGGACACCCCGCGCATCCTGGCCGAACCCGAGGCCGACGGCACCACGGCCCTCTGCACCGCCACCGCCGAGGGGTTTCAATGCATGCAGACCCGGGTCACCTGGGCGGGAGACAGCCAATGACAGGCGTTCTGGACGGCTTGCGCGTGGTCGAGGGCTCGGCCTTCGTGGCGGTGCCGCTGGCGGGCATGACGCTGGCGCAGATGGGCGCCGACGTGATCCGCTTCGACCGCATCGGCGGCGGGCTCGACGCCGGGCGCTGGCCGGTGACGGCGGACGGGCGCAGCCTGTTCTGGGCGGGGCTGAACAAGGGCAAACGCTCCTTCGCCGTCAACCTCTCGGACCCGCGCGGCCAGGAACTGGTGGCCGAACTGATCTGCGGCGGGGGCGAGGGCGGCGGCTGCTACCTGACCAACCTCGGCCAGCGCCCGCCGCTGTCCTACGCCGCCCTGAAGGAAAAACGCGAGGACGTCATCGTCGTCTCCCTCTCCGGCACCCGGCAGGGCGGCCCGGCGGTGGACTACACCGTGAACCCCTCCATGGGCTTCCCGACGGCGACCGGCCCCGAAGGCTCGACCGACCCCGTGGCCCATGTCCTGCCCGCCTGGGACTGCATCGCGGGGCAGATGGTGGTGAACGGCCTGCTGGCCGCCGAGCGCCACCGCCTGCGCACCGGCGCCGGCCAACTGGTGGAGCTGTCGCTCAAGGACGTGGCGGGCGCCATGCTCGGCAATCTCGGCATCATCGGCGAGGTGGCGGTGAACGGCGTGGACCGTCCGAAATACGGCAACGCCCTCTACGGCGCCTATGGCGCGGACTTTTCCACGGCCGACGGCCGCCGCGTCATGGTCATCGGCCTGACCGCCCGCCAGTGGAAGGGCCTCGTGAAGGCCACCGGCACCGCGGAGGCCATGGACGCGCTGGCCGCCCGCCTCGGCGCCGATTTCACAGACGAGGGCGCCCGCTTCACCCACCGCCACGCGATCTCCGAGGTCCTGCGCCCCTGGTTCGCCGCACGCGCCCTCTCCGACTTCGCCGCCGATTTCGACGCAGCAGGCCTCACCTGGTCGGAATTCCGCAGCTTCGCACAGGCGCTGGCGCAGGACCCCGACCTCACCCCCGACAACCCCATGTTCCAGATCGTCGAGCAGCCCGGCATCGCCAGCTACCCTGTCCCCGCCTCCCCCCTCACCTTCTCCGCCAGCGGCC
>SKMM01000007.1 GCA_007121055.1 Paracoccaceae bacterium
CCGCGCCCCGCTGTGGCCCCTATCCCTTCCCCCAAGCGGCCCCTCCACCCGGGCCGCACATCCAAGGAGCGCCCCATGTCCCGACCCGTTTTCGACGCCAATGCCAGCGCCAGCGGCATGGAGGGGCTGCCGGAATGGGACCTCTCGGACCTCTACCCCGCCCCCGACGCCCCCGAGTTCACCCGCGACATGGGCTGGCTCGAACAGGAATGCGCCGCCTTCGCCGCCGATTACGAGGGCAAGCTCGCCACCCTCGACGCCCCGGCCTTCCTCGCCTGCGTCCAGCGCTACGAGAAGATCGACACCATCGCCGGCCGCCTGATGTCCTTCGTCGGCCTGCGCTATTACCAGAACACCACCGACCCGGCCCGCGCCAAGGCCATGTCCGACGCGCAGGACCGGCTGACCGCCCACACCACCCCGCTCGTGTTCTTCCGGCTCGAGGTCAACCGGATCGACGACGCGACCTACGACCGCCTCTTCGCCGACGCGGAGCTCTCCCGCTACAAACCCGTCTTCGACCGCATGCGCGCCATGCGCCCGCACCAGCTGTCGGACGAGCTGGAGAAATTCCTCCACGACCAGTCCGTCGTCGGCGCCGCCGCCTGGAACCGCCTCTTCGACGAAACCCTCGCGGGCATGGAATTCGACGTGGACGGCGAAGCCCTCGCCCTCGAATCCACCCTCGACCGCCTCACCGACCCCGACCGCGCCAAGCGCGAGGCCGGCGCCCGCGCCCTCGCCGAGGGCTTCTCCAAACACCTCCGCCTCTTCGCCCGCGTCCACAACACGCTCGCCAAGGACAAGGAGGTGGAGGACCGCTGGCGCAAGATGCCCTCGCCCCAGCACGCCCGGCACCTGGCGAACCACGTCGAACCCGAGGTGGTGCAGGCCCTGCGTGACGCCGTCGTCTCGGCCTATCCGCGCCTGTCGCACCGCTACTACGTGCTCAAGGCCAAATGGATGGGCCTGGAAAAACTCCAAGTCTGGGACCGCAACGCGCCGCTCCCCCTCGACCCGCCCCGCACGGTGGGCTGGGACGAGGCCCGCGAGACCGTCATGGAGGCCTTCAAGGGCTTCGATCCGCGCATGGCCGAGATCGCGGAGCCTTTCTTCGACAAGGGCTGGATCGACGCGGGCGTGAAGCCGGGCAAGGCCCCGGGCGCCTTCGCCCACCCCACCGTCACCGACGTCCACCCCTACATCATGCTGAACTACCTTGGCAAACCGCGCGACGTGATGACGCTCGCGCATGAACTCGGCCACGGCGTGCACCAGGTGCTGGCGGCCAAGCAGGGGGAACTCCTCTCCTCCACCCCCCTCACACTCGCCGAGACCGCCTCCGTCTTCGGCGAGATGCTCACCTTCCGCCGCCTTCTGGCCCACGCCAAGACCGACGCCGAACGCAAGACCCTGCTCGCCGGCAAGGTCGAGGACATGCTCAACACCGTCGTCCGCCAGATCGCCTTCTACGATTTCGAGTGCAAGCTCCACGCCGCCCGCCGCGAAGGCGAACTCACCCCCGACGACATCGGCGCGCTGTGGATGAGCGTGCAGGCCGAAAGCCTCGGGCCCGCGTTCGAGTACATGGAAGGCTACGACACCTTCTGGGCCTACATCCCGCATTTCGTGCACTCGCCCTTCTACGTCTACGCCTATGCCTTCGGCGACGGGCTGGTGAACGCCCTCTACGCCGCCTACGAGGAGGCGGGCGCCGATTTCATCCCGAAATACTTCGACATGCTGGCCGCGGGCGGCTCGCGCCACCACAAGGACCTGCTGGCGCCCTTCGGCCTCGACGCCTCCGACCCCGCCTTCTGGGACAAGGGGCTGGAGATGATCTCGGGCATGATCGACGAGCTTGAGGCGATGGAGGCGTGATCCCGCCTTGCCGCGGCCTGCGCGGGGCTTAGCTCCGCACGGCACGGCACGGCACAGTGGGGACGACGATGGGGTTCATGGCGGTGGAACAGCAAGAGGCCACGCGGTTCACCCCCGGGCCGGAGACGGCACGGCTGATGCGTGAGGCGCTGGGCCGCTTCGTCACCGGTGTGACTGTGGTCACCGCCCCCACCCCCCAAGGCCCCATCGGGATCACCGCCAACAGCTTCACCTCGGTCTCGCTCGACCCGGCCCTGGTGCTGTGGTGCCCCGCCCGCGCCTCGCGCCGCTTTGCGCATTTCGACGGGGCGGAGCATTTCGCCATCCATGTGCTGGGCGCGGACCAGCTCGACCTCGCGCGCCAGTTCGCCGCCGGCGCCGGCGGCTTCGAGGCGGACCAGCACTCGCCCGAAGGCATCCCCCTCCTGCCCGGGACGCTGGCGCGGTTCGACTGCGCGCTGCACGCCGCCCATGACGGGGGCGACCACAGCATCGTCGTGGGCCGCGTCCTGCGCGCCGAGTTGCGCGCGGGCGCGCCTCTGGTGTTCTCGGGCGGTGACTACGGGCAGTTCTCCTCGGGCCTCTGACCCCCTCCGCTGACGCAATCGCGACCCGCCGGGGGCTGGGCCGCCGCGCCGGCCGCGCTATTCTGTCGCAAGGCGGGGAGCCGCCGCAGATCAGGGAGGAGTAGCATGTTCAGAAGCTGCATTCTGGCCGCCGCGCTGGCGGTGCCCACAGCCGCGCTCGCGCAGCACGACCACGACCACGGCCGCACCGATCGGCCCGAGAACGCCCGTGTGTTCTTCGTCACGCCCGAGGACGGCGCCACCGTCAGCAACCCCGTGACCTTCCATTTCGGTCTCGAAGGCATGGGCATCGCCCCGGCGGATGTGGAATGGCCCGACACCGGCCACCACCACATGTTCATCAATGTCGACCCCGCCACCATGGACATGGACGCGATGCTGCCCGCCACCGAGGACATCCTCCATTTCGGCGGCGGCCAGACCCAGGTGACGCTGGACCTGCCCGCGGGCACCCACACCTTCTGGCTGCTGCTGGGCGATCACAACCACATCCCGCACGACCCGCCGGTGATGTCCGAGCCGATCACCCTGACCATCGAGTGACGTGTCACCACCGGCCACGCCGCGTGGCCGGTGGTGGTCCGTGCCAGTTGACCCGGTCCGAGGGCGGCGCTAACGCTCCGCGCTCAGTTTTCCGGAGAGACTCGCATGGCACGGCGGCGCAGGGGCAAACCGATCAACGGCTGGCTGGTGGTGGACAAGCCCGTGGGCATGACCTCGACCGCCGTGGTCAACGCCGTCCGCCGGGCGCTCGACGCGCAGAAGGCGGGCCATGCCGGCACGCTCGACCCCATGGCCACGGGCGTGCTGGCCATCGCCCTGGGGGATGCCACCAAGACGGTGCCCTACGTGACCGAGGCGATGAAGTGCTACCGCTTCACCGTCCGGCTGGGCCAGGCCACCGACACCGACGACGCCGAAGGCACCATCATCGGCGAAAGCGACCTCCGTCCCAGTGATGCCGCCATCGCCGACGCCCTCGCCCCCTTCCGCGGCGAGATCGAGCAGGTGCCCCCCGCATATTCCGCCGTGAAGGTCGCGGGCCAACGCGCCTATGATCTCGCCCGTGAGGGCCAGGTCCTCGAACTCGCCGCCCGCCCCCTCTGGGTCGAGAGCCTGGAGATGATCGCCCGCCCCGACCCCGACCACGTCGAGCTGGAGATGGTCTGCGGCAAGGGCGGCTACGTCCGCGCCATCGCCCGCGACCTCGGCCAGGCACTGGGCTGCCTCGGCCATGTCAGCGCCCTCCGCCGGGTCTGGTCCGGGCCGTTCGACGCCGACGCGGGTGTCACCATGGCTGACATCGAAACCGGCCCCGAGGCGCTCCTGCCGCGCCTCCTGCCGCTGGAAGCCGGCCTCGCCGACCTCCCCGAACTGCCCGCCAGCGCCGAGGGCGCCGCCCGCCTGCGCACCGGCAACCCCGGCCTCGTCATCGCCTCCGACGCGGAATACGGCGAGGAAGCCTGGGCCAGCTACGAGGGTCGCGCCGTCGCCGTCGGCATCTACAAGGCCGGCGAGCTTCACCCCACCCGCGTCCTCGGCGGCCGCGGCTGAGTCCCTCGGCCCGCTTCCCTGCGCACATCTCCCGAAACCCCGGCCTGCGGGATAGTCCCGGTGTTCCCGGCAGCTTCACCGTGCCGTCCGACCTGACCGCTGAGGCCGTTCCGGTTTTTCTGGCTGCCCGCCGGGCGCCCCTGCGGTCGCTGGCCCGCGAGCTAGAGCTCGATCTCCTCGGAAGGGTCGAGCGGCTCCTTGCGGCGGATCAGGATGTCGCCGTTGGGCAGGATTTCGGGCGGGTGGTAGGCCGACAGGTCGCCGATGCGGTCCTGAAGCTCGCGCAGGCCGGGCTCCAGCTCGGCCATCAGGCCGCGCAGCATCATCCGCGTGCCCTCCTGCAGCAGGCTGAGCCCCTCGCGCAGGCCGTCCTCCTCGGCCGTCGCGGGAAGGGCCGAAAGTGACAGAATTATCGCCGCTGGCGCCAGAATCCTCATAACAAGACGTTAACATGCGCGGGGCCGGCGCGGAAGCCGGCGCGGCCTTGTTTTGTTGGGGTTCTGCCGCACTTGATAGATCCGATTTATCAACTGACGGCATGATGGAATTGATTCCTCAATGATGTGTCGGGCATGCTGGATTGCGTCCCGTTCACGGAGGCCCGCCGCATGTCCGCCACTTCCGGCCCCGATCCGACCGAGATCGCGGAGGTCACCCGCGCCATCCTGACCGAGCATGCTGACCTCGAAGGCCCGCTCCTGCCGGTGCTGCACGCGGTGCAGGCGGCGTTCGGGTTCGTGCCGCCTGACTCGCTGCCGCTGATCGCGCAGGCGTTGGGGATCAGCCGGGCCGAGGTGCATGGCGTCGTCTCTTTCCACCATGATTTCCGCGACATGCCGGC
>SKMM01000403.1 GCA_007121055.1 Paracoccaceae bacterium
ACAAGGTCTATCTGCGCACCGGCGAATACGGCGACGGCAAGCTGGGCGAGATCTTCATCGACATGCACAAGGAAGGCGCGGGCTTCCGGGCGATGATGAACAACTTCGCCATCGCCGTGTCGGTGGGCCTGCAATACGGCGTGCCGCTGGAGGAGTTCGTGGACGCCTTCACCTTCACCCGCTTCGAGCCGGCGGGGATGGTGCAGGGCAACGACTCGATCAAGAACGCGACCTCGATCCTCGACTACATCTTCCGGGAACTGGCGGTCAGCTACCTCGACCGCACCGACCTCGCCCATGTCAAGCCGGCGGGCCACGCCTTCGACGACCTGGGCGAGGGCGAACGCGAGGGGCTGTCCAACCTCGCCGAGGTCTCGGACGATGCCGCCTCCCGCAGCCTCGAGGTCCTGCGCCAGATCAGCTCCACCGGCTACCTACGCAAGCGCCTGCCCCAGGAACTCGTCGTCTTCCAGGGCGGCGCCCCCACCGCGCTCGCCGGCGGCGCAACCGCCCTCGCCATGCAGGCCTCGGTCGAGACCGAGACTCTCACCGTCGCCAGCTTCGACCCCCGCACCCGCGCCCGCATGCAGGGCTACGAGGGCGACCCCTGCGGCGAATGCGGCAACTACACGCTGGTGCGCAACGGCACCTGCATGAAATGCAACACCTGCGGGGCAACGAGCGGGTGTAGCTGAGTGGGGCTGCAAGTGATTGAGTAACGCGGAGGAGGCTGTCCTGTGTCAGCGATGAACTTCAAAAGCGATGCGCGACTTTCTGATGGGCAGCGCAGCCTTCTCCGCGAATTCTGCTCTGACTTGGAGGGCAACATTGTTCAGCTTGCAAATCACCTCGGCCTCAAAGTCTATGCGGAGAGCCTTCTGCCTTACGACTCAGGCTTCCTAGAATACGCGCCCAAGTGCGGCAGTCCTTCCGAATACAGAATTGTCGTGAACCGGAACCATCCGCCCACGCGCCAAAGGTTCACTGTGGCGCATGAAATGGCGCACTTCTTATTACACAGGGATCGGAGCGACTTTCCGGTCCGAAATTGCGCCACGCATCGATCAAGCGACCATTTCAAATATCTGGAAGTCGGCGATACTCGCATGGAGGCAGAGGCAAACTTGTTTGCTGCGAACCTTCTCATGCCGGCGAACCTCTTCAAGCCAGCTTATGTCCGCTTGCGTGGTGATGTGCAGCAGCTTGCAACCCTCTTCGATGTTTCAGAACAGGCCGTCAGGCGCCGCTGCAGGGAGTTGCGGTTGGGCTGATAGGCAAGACGAGACACGGGGCGGGTGCGCTCGCCCCCGACCGCGGGCCCGGACGCAGGCAGGAAGCCAACGGGCGGTCAAACATGGAGCCAGGCCCGCGAAACTGGGGGCGCCACGCGGAAGACGTGACGCCCCCAATTCTGTTGCAGGCCTCGGCGGCGCCGGGGCGTCAGGCGCGGCGGGCGTTGTCGAGGGTGGGGATGCCCATGGCCTGCAGCGCGGTGGCGGCGATGTCGGCGGCGGTCAGGCCCGCCTGGGCGTACATGGCCGCGGGGCTCGCCTGGTCGATGAACTGGTCGGGCAGGG
Source organism: Paracoccaceae bacterium (assembly GCA_007121055.1). Taxonomy (GTDB): domain Bacteria; phylum Pseudomonadota; class Alphaproteobacteria; order Rhodobacterales; family Rhodobacteraceae; genus Rhodobaculum. The sequence continues at coordinate 1,578 of SKMM01000403.1, forward strand.
TCATGGTGCGGATCGCCACGCCGCGGTCCAGCCTCCCGGTGCGCGCCAGCCAGTGCAGGACCTGCGCGCCGAAGCCGCCCTCGGCGCCCTGTTCGACCGTGATCAGCGCACCGTGGTGGGCCAGAAGCTGCGCGATCAGGTCGGTGTCGAGCGGCTTGGCAAAGCGCGCGTCGGCCACGGTGGCGGAGACGCCGCGGGCCTCCAGCGCCTCGGCCGCCGCCAGGCATTCGCCGAGATGCGCGCCGAAGGACAGGATGGCGACGCCGGTGCCCTCGCGCACCACCCGGCCCTTGCCGATCTCCAGCACCCGGCCGCGCTCGGGCATCTCGACCCCGATCCCCTCGCCCCGGGGATAGCGGAAGGCGATGGGGCCCGCGTCGTATTCGGCGGCGGTGGCGACCATGTGGACAAGCTCGGCCTCGTCGCCGGCGCCCATGACCACGAAGCCGGGCAGGTTCGCGAGATAGGCCACGTCGAAGGCGCCGGCATGGGTCGCGCCGTCGGCGCCCACCAGCCCCGCGCGGTCGATGGCGAAGCGGACGGGCAGCTTCTGCAGGGCGACGTCGTGGACCACCTGGTCATAGCCGCGCTGCAGGAAAGTCGAGTAGATGGCGGCGAAGGGTTTCAGGCCCCCCGCGGCCATGCCGGCGCAGAAGGTCACGCCATGCTGCTCGGCGATGCCCACGTCGAAGACGCGTGCGGGGAAGCGCTTGGCCATGATGTCCACGCCGGTGCCCGAGGGCATGGCGGCCGTCACCGCGACGATGCGGCTGTCGCGGGCGGCCTCGTCGGTCAGGGCCTGGCCGAAGACCTTGGTGTAGGCTGGCGCGTTGGAGGTGGATTTCTTCTGCGCGCCGGAGGCCACGTCGAACTTGGCCACGCCATGGTACTTGTCCGCCGAGGTTTCGGCCGGCTTGTAGCCCTTGCCCTTGACCGTGACGGCGTGGATCAGGACGGGGCCGGTGGCGCGGGCGCGGGCGGCGCGCAGGACACCCAGAAGCTGGGCCACGTCATGCCCGTCGATGGGGCCGATATAGGTGAATCCCAGTTCCTCGAACAGCGTGCCCGAGCTGTGCATGCCGGTCACCAGCTGCCGTGCCCGCCGGGCGCCCTCGCGCACCGGGCCGGGCAGGGCGCGCTCGAAGCCCTCGGCCATGTCCTTCAGCGCGCCCAGCGGCGTGTCGGACCACAGGCCCGAGAGGTATTTCGACATCGCCCCGGTGGGCGGCGCGATGGACATCTCGTTGTCGTTGAGGATGACGAACATCCGCCGCCCCTCGTGGCCGGCGTTGTTCAGCGCCTCGTAGGCCATGCCCGCGCTGATCGAGCCGTCGCCGATCACCGCCACCGCATCGCCGGTGGCCTGCCCCATGTCGCGCGCCACGGTGAAGCCCAGCGCGGCCGAGATCGAGGTGGAGGAATGCGCCGCCCCGAACGGGTCGAACTGCGACTCCGACCGCTTGGTGAAGCCCGACAGCCCGCCTTCCTGCCGCAGCGTGCGGATGCGGTCGCGCCGGTGGGTCAGGATCTTGTGGGGATAGCACTGGTGGCCCACGTCCCAGATCAGCTTGTCATGGGGGGTGTTGAAGACGGCATGGATCGCCACCGTCAGCTCCACCACCCCCAGCGAGGAGCCCAGGTGCCCGCCCGTCTCGGACACGGCACTGATCGTCTCGGTGCGCAATTCGTCGGCCAGGCGCACGAGATCCGCGTCGCTTAGCGCCTTGAGGTCGGCCGGGCCCGCGACGCGGTCCAGCGTGGGGGTGAGGGGTCGGGTCATCGCTTCGGTTCCCTTTTCTGGGCCCGGCCGGGCATCACCCCGCCGGACGGATCGTGGGGCGGGCCCGCGGGCCCGCCTCGGCGCTCAGGCCCCTGGAGGGGCGGAATGAACAAAGCCCCGGCGCCGGCAAGCCCCGACCGCGGGAATATCGGAAAGGAAAGGATCGGAAAAAAAGGCGCCGTGCGCGGGGAACCCCCGGCACGGCGCGAGTTTCCTGTAGCCAACAGGAAGGGAACCGGGGTGTGGAGACCCCGCAAGCTCGGGCCAGGCTAGCGGCCCGAAACCCCGCGCGGGGGAGGCGGTGACATGGTCCACCGCCCCGCCCTCACTCGTAGACGGGCTCGCCGGTACCGGCGAGTTCCGGCCAGTCGGAGATCATGTCCAGCCGGTGCATCGGCTGCTGATACCCCTTGTGGCATGTCGCACAGGCCACCTTGGCCACATCACCGAAGACCGGGCCCAGCCGGTCCGCGGGGAACTCGTCCGTCAGCGGCACCAGCCAGTCGTTGTTGATCTCCTGCACCATGATGATGCCGAGGTTGGCGATGGTCCATTGCGGCGTGTTCTGCGCCGGGTCGTAGAAGGCCCGCGTGTTGTGGCAGAAGGTGCAGTTCACCCCCAGCGCGTTGGAGAAGTAGTTCATCAGCGCATAGGTGCGGTAGGTGTCCTGCACCGTCGCCGGGTTGCGCATGGCCGCGCTCACCCGCGGCTCGAGGTCATGCACGTTGATGGCATTGTCCTCGAGCAGGAACTTCTCCAGCGCATCCGACGGCAGGGCGGTGAACTGGCTCTGGACGGTGGCGCGGTTCTGGTTCGCCGACCAGCCGGCCGCGGCCATGTTCACGTCGCCGAGCTTGAACCAGACATGGGTCGGCACCGGCTCGCCGCGGTGGCAGGTGTAGCAGTTGACGCCCACATTGCCCGTGGCCGGGTTCTGGTTGACCTTGGCCTCCCAGAACTCGTTGAGCTCCTGCGTCATCTGGATCATCGAGCGCGCCACGACCGTCTGGTAGTTCTCCAGCCCCGGCTCCAGCAGGTCCTCGATGCCGGTCCAGGACCGCATCGCGGTGATCAGACGCTCGTAGTTCTCGACCGTCAGATCCGCGAGCAGTGGCTCCACCCCCTCGATCGCGTCGCCCGCCCGCACACTGTCCTCGGTGGGCACCACCGGCGGGAAGGTGACGAAGTTCGCGATGCTGGGGTCCTGGGTGTTCAGGTCGGAGGTGAACCGGGCCACATGCATGCCCGTGCCGCGCGGGCCGGTCTGCATGCTTTCCTGATCATAGGGGCCCTGCCAGACCGCCCACCAGGCCGCGCCGATGAAGATGGCGCCCCCGGCGGCCCCCACCAGAATGGCGGGGCCCAGGATGTTCGTGGGGTTGTCCTTGTTCCACTTGTCATACCATTTCGGAAACATCACCGACCCTCCATCACGGCCGTCGCGGGAACGCCACCGGTTCCGGGAAAGGCCTCGTAGCCATAGGCCCCGTCATAGGC
>SKMM01000241.1 GCA_007121055.1 Paracoccaceae bacterium
GAGGCGCGAGGCCAGCCCCGGCTCGATCCCGTCGGCCAGCCGCGCGGCCAGCCCCGGCGCCCACAGCCGGACACGCCAGTCGGTCAGCAGCGCCCCCAGCCGATCGTATTCGTCGATCAGCGCCAGCGTCTCGGGCACCGCATTGGCGCCCTCGGGAAAGGGCACCGCGCGGCACAGGTCCACCAGCGCCGTCTCCGTCGTGGGCCCCCGCCGCCCATCGGCCAGCCGCGGCCCGGCCCGGTCGAGCGCGGCGGCCAGCACCCCCTGCAGCGCCAGGAACTCCGCAGTTCCGTCGGCCGGCAGTTGCGGGCTTTGCAGCACCTGCGGACAGGCCGCGGCCCCGGTTTGCGCCTGCGCCGCCGGTGCGGCCAACGCCATGGCAAGGGCCAGCGCCAGCCCGAGCCTGCCGAATGGATGCAGGGTCATGGGGTGCGTCCCTCCTTCTGCAGTTCCTGGGCCACGGCGTCGCCGAGGTCCCGGGCGCCGATCCGCGCGGCCCCGCGGCGCAGGGCGGTCACGGCGGCATGGCGCACGACATTGTTGATGGAGCCCCCCGACAGGTCATGGGCGCGGGCCATTTCGCCGAAGTCCACATCCCCCTCCAGCGGCACCGCCCCCCCCAGCACCCCGCGCCACAGCCGCTCGCGCTGCCGCGCGTCGGGGCGGGGGAACAGGATCGCGGCGTGGAACCGGCGGAAGAACGCCTCGTCGATGTTGCCGCGCAGGTTGGTGGCGAGGATCACGAGGCCCGGGCAGTCCTCGATCCGCTGCAGCAGATACGCCACCTCCTGGTTGGCGTGGCGGTCATTGGCGGTGCCGCCGCTGCTGCGGGTGCCGAACAGCGCGTCGGCCTCGTCGAAGAAGAGGATCCAGCCGCGCTCGGCCGCCTGGTCGAAGACGCCCGCCAGATTCTTTTCGGTCTCGCCGATGTATTTCGACACCACCATGGACAGGTCGATGCGGTACACCGGCTGCCCCGTCCGCTTGCCCAGAAGGGCGGCGGTCAGCGTCTTGCCCGTGCCCGGAGGTCCGTGGAACAGCGCCCGGAACCCCTGCCCCAGGCTCCGCCCCAACCCCCAGTCGCGCAGGATGCGGCCCTCGTGCTCCAGCCACCCCAGGATATGCCCGATCCGGTGCATGACCGCGTCCGGCAGCACCAGATCCTCCCAGTCGAGTGCGGTGGTCAGGCGCTTCGCCGGGAAATCAGCCGAGAAATCGGGCTCCGGCGCACGTCCCTGCAAAAGCGCCATGGCCCGGTACGGCGGCAGCGTCAGCGCGCCCCCGGCGATGCTCAGCCCCGCCCGCCGCAGCGGCCGGTCGGGGCCCAGATGCGCCATGGCCGCGATCCGTGCCGCGGGGTCCGTGCCCGCGATCAGGAAGAGCGCCGTGTCGACATTGGGCTGGAAGCCGCCCGTCTCGGGCCGGGTCCCGCCGAACTCGGTAAAGCCCCGGTCGATGGCGCTGTTGCGCAGGAAGAACGGGTCGAGCAGCGCAGGCTGCACCTGCGGCGCCAGCGCCAGCGCCAGAACGAGCCGCGCCTGCGGATCCAGCGGCCCCTCCGCTACCAGCGCGGTCAGGGCGCTGCCGGGCGTGGGCGCGGGCGGGGCCTCCGGCCGAAAGGGCGCCCCCGGCTCCTTCAGGAAATGGGTGATCCGCGCCTCGATGACACGCGCAAGCCAGGCCAGTTCGGCCGCAACCGCTCTGGCGTCAGCGTCCGCCATGGGACCTCCAGCGCACATGCAGGGGACCGGCCATCCAGGGCTTGCGCAGCAGCGCGATGGACCAGGGCAGCCGGTCGAGCAGCATGTCGAACGGCCCCTCCGCCACCCGCAGCCGCGCGCCCCCGTCGGCCTCCAGTATCAGGTCCCCCTCGCGCCGCAGGAACGCCTCGCGCAGGCCGTCAGGCGAGGTCTTGCCCAGCGCTCCCCACTGCGTCACCACCGCGCGCAGAAGCCCGTCGACCAGCGCCTCCATCCCGGCGTCCGGAGCCGCGGCCTCCACCGGCTTGCCCGGGGGAAGGCCCAGCAACACCCGCTCCAGCGGATCGGCCGGCCCCTCCGCGTTGCCCGACAGAAGCACCAGCAGCCTCCGCGCCCGGGCCACACGGTCAGCCGGCAGCCGCCCCTCGGAGCCGAGGACCTCCCCGCGCTCGAACAGCATGCGCAGATAGGGCGCCAGCAGCACGAGCCCCGCGACGCGGGTGACCAGCCCCGCCGTTTGCGCAACCCCCTCGGGCTCCAGCCCGGGCACGACCGCCACCAGGACCGCGCGCGCAAGCGTGCGGGCCCGTGGGCTGCCGACTCCGGCGTGGCGCAGGCGCGCTGCAACAGTGCGGGCGGCAAGCCTGCGGTCGCCCTCGGACGGCAGGATGGCGAGCACATCGTGAACCGCGCCCTGCAGCGCCGCCAGATCGGCAAGCCGGGCTCCAGCACCAGCGATCCCTGCGGTGGCACGCAGGAACACCGCACCCGCGCTCGGGTCGTCGGCAAGTGCCGCTGGCAGCGCCGACCAGAGCAGCGCCAGCGCTTCCTGCAGGCCCCGCGCTTCGAGAGGCGTGTCCTCGGTCAGCCGCTCTGACAGGCGCAGGACCAGCGCCGCAGCGGAGTGTCTTGGCTCGGCCTGAGGGTAAGCTCCGGCCTCATTCTGACCAGCGGCCCCTGCCCGCGTGGGGCCGGCGCTGGGCGAGCCGTCGGCGGTAGGAAGGTCCGGCCTGTCGGTCATCAGAGGCACCCGGCCGTCACGCGTCCATCCGGGTGGAACGGCGGACAGCGGGAGTGACGTCTCGTCGGAGCCGGTAAGCGCAACGGGGCGGTCCGGCACGTCAGACCCGGCGCCCCGGGGTTCGTTATGGAACCGCTCGGCCGGTGCGGCAGGCCCCGGCTCAACCCCATCGGCGGGCGCGGAGGGGGCGTACGACGGCCCGACGGGAGCCGTGGGGGCCCGGCGGCCCTCCACCACCGCGGCGAAACCCTCCTGCGCATCAGGGTCCAGCGTGGTGCCGGCGCCTCGCGCAGAGGTGGCACCGGACCCCACATCAGAGGCGCGGGGCACGGATGGCGCAGCCGTTGCGCTTGCGTCGCCGCCCAGGGCGGGCGCACCAAGCTTCGGCCCGTCCGTGGGCAGGGACAGCCCGGGCGTCTGAAGCTCTCCGCCGCGACGCCCGCCCGGCGCTGAACCGCCCGGATCGTCTGACCCGCCGCCGCGCATCATCCCGCTCGAGGGGCCGAGCAGCAGCGCCGCCACCCGCGCCGCAAGGACGCTCGGCTCTTCCTCGGCCTCCGCCCCCCCGTCCACGCCCGGGCCGGCTGACCTATCCTCGTCGCCCGCCCCGGTCAGCAGCGCCGCAAGCGACGCAATCTCGGCCGGCGCAAGCTCTGCGAGGAGGGCCTCGAGGGCCAGACGCGCGCCGTCGTCCCCACTGCTCCCGGTGGAAGGCCGGCCCGGTCCGGCGCCCGCGCCGGCCCCGGCATGATCCGACCGCTCGGAGACCACCGCCGGACCCCAGAATTGGCGTCGTTCGGCGTGGCTGCCCTGGTGGTGGTGTGGCGACCCGTCCGATGCAGTCTCGCCCACGCAGCCGGCAGGATCCGGTGACGCGGCATCCTCTGTTCCGGGCCCGGCACCGCCAAGGGATCCGGGACGGGGCTCGGAGGGGGACTGCGGCCCTAGGGCCTTCGGCGCCCCACCGTCTGCCCCCTCTCCGTGGGGGGCCGCATCAGGGCGTGGCGCGTCCGGGGTTGGGCTCTGGCCCGACCTGTGGGCGAGTCGGGCGCCGACCCCAGGTACTTGGAGTTCGGAGCGGCACGGGTGTTTCGCGCCCTCGCCGTCGGGAGTGCCGTCCTGCCAATCGGGCCGCGCGGGTTCTGGCGACACGCCCCCCTCAGCCGGCCGGAGGCGGCCTGAAGCCACCCCATCAGGGGTGCGCGCGCCATCGACCGCGGCCTGCATTGCAGTGACCTCGGCGGGTACCGGGGCCGCCAGTCCATCGCTCCGGCGGCCCGTCGCGTCCGCAGCGATACGGACGGGCTTGCTCGCCGCCTCGACATCCTGCCCGACCGCCGGATCCCGGGGCCCGCGCGTGTTGCGCCGGCCCGCCGGGGCATCGGAAGGGTCGGGGTCGGGTCCGGGATCGGGCGGCGCTGGAGTGGGGGCGACACCCCACAAAGAGGACTGTCTTTCGGAGGTGAAAGACCTCGCAGCACCGATCTGTGGTGGCTGAGGCGTTGTGGACCGTGCAGCATCCCGGACGACAGCCTCCTGCGCGGAGGAAGTGGGGGCAGATCCGGCAGGCTCCGATGTGGCTGGCGCAGCGGGCCCGGTCGCATCGATTTGGCTTCCGTCAGCGCCAATGTGCCGCTGTGCCTGCGTACTGGCGGAAGTGCCGGTCTGCGTGCCAAGCCGAGCGGGCTGGGCCGGGTTGAACGCCTGCGGCCCGGACTGCGGCGGACCAGCCTGAGCGTCGCGGCCATCGCCCGCACCGGCGGGCGGGACGACATCCGTCGGCGGCGGGGTTCCGCGAAAAGGGGCGGGGCCAGTGATCGGCTCGGCAGCGCCCGGTCCGGTGGCAAAAGGCACCGGATCCGGCACCGGAGGATCCGCCGAATGGTGCTTGGGCGTGGCATAGAGGCCGCTTGCCGCAGCCAAGCCACGACCCTTGGCAGGCAAGCTGGCGTGTCGGGACTGACCCGGGGGCGCAGAAGCCGGGCCTGTCGGGCGACGCACGTCCGCCGCTGCGGCTGTGTTTCCCCCTCCGGGACCCGGTGGCGCTGGTGCCGCGGAGTCGGTTCGATTCGGGGGATGGGAGCATGGCGTCCGTCGGGCGTCCAGATAGGACCGCGCGGCGCGCTCCACAGCGCCTCTTGGCCCGGCGTCGGGCGATGTGACCGCCGGCGCCGGCCCCTGACCCGGATGCCCGCCGCCCAGGCCATCTGCGGCCTCGGCCGGCCTGCTTGCCCCGGCCGACCCCCGGCCGGGTGGGGCCACGACCTCGGCCGGCCCACCGAGGACGCGGGGCGCCGCGTTGGCTGCCGAAGCGATGGCTGCTTCGGTCAGTGGTGGCGCGGGCACGGAGCCGTGGACGGCCTGCCCGGGCCCATCGGGCCCGGTGATCGGTGCGTCGCCGCTCACCTGAACCGCCGCCGCAGAGCCCGGATCGGACGGGGGGACCGGAACAGCCCGATCCGCACGGGGAGGGCTGGGCAGAGGCGACCTGCCCTCGGGCACAGAGGCCGCGGGGGGCGTGGGCGACGGGCCCGTGTCGGCAGTTGGCCCGCGCCGGTGCACCATGGGTTGGGCCAGCCAGGCCGCTGCCGGGGGAGCCGCCATGCGGCGCTCGGCCATGCGGGCGAGAAGGGCGGCACGGAGGGTGTCGTGCAGGGTTCGGCGCAGGGAAGGCCAGTCGGGGGCCTGGGGTGCGGACCCAAGGTCGACCTCGAGCTCGTCCAGTGCGAGGTCGACGCCTTCTGCTTCGGCCGCGTGCAGGGCGGTTTCCACGGCTGGCAGGAGTTCGCGGCGCAAGGCAGCGGTCAGCCGCTCGGGGGACTGCAGAGCGTCGCAGGCGGGGCCGATGTCGACGGCGAAGACCAGCTCGCCGATCCGGTGGCGCGGGCGGCGGCCGGGATGGACGTCCGCGAGGCTCATGCTCCGCCATCCGCGGCCGCCAGCAGCGCGGCAAGGGCGGGACCCGCGGCAGGATCGGCCGCCCAGTCCTCCCAGGCGGTGGCAAATGCGGCAAAGGCCGACGGGCCGAGCCAGAGCGGGCGAAGACGGCAATGGGCCGGCGCCACCCGCTGGATCAGCCGGGCGGCGTGGCGGCGAAAGGCGGGGCTTGCGGTGCGCAGGCTCCAGCCGGGCAGGACCAGCGTGCCGCTGTGGGGCGCGAACTCGGTGCCGGCGCCGCGCAGCAGGATGTCCTCGATGATCCAGGCGCCCTCGCAGGCTCGGCCCAGAGCGGCGAAGGTCGCGCGCAGGCGGTTGGCGCCGGCCACTGCCCCTTCGCGGTCGGCGGTCGGACCCGCGTCGTGCAACGCCTCCCCGCCCGCGTCGAATAGGATCTGCCAGCCGCCGCCTGTCCGCGGCGCGATCAGCCAGCTGTCGGCGAGTGCCGCCCGGGCGAAGGCGCGCGGGGTCAGGCGGCCCTCGGCGAACCAGGGCATCACGGCGCCCAGGGCCGCAGGGTCCATGGGAGGAACCGCGCGTTCAGGCAGCAGCAGGTCGAGGGTCTCGTCCGGCGCGGCAATGTCGGCGCGCTGCACGGTTCCCTGCGGCATCTCCGCGGCAAAGCCGATGCCCGCATCCTCCAGCGCTGCGACAACATCAGCGGGACGGGAGATGGGCAGATCCGCGAGGCACAGGAACTTGAGCAGCACCCCGCCGGGGTCGATCCCGTCCGGCCCGGTGCCGCGGCGGCGGTTGATGTCGGGCAGGGCATGCAGGAACCGGGCACGGCGCTGAAGGGCTGCGGACGGGCGCGCGGCGGCGGGGAGGTCACGGTCGATGCCACTGCGGCCCTCGGTCGGCATCGCCTCGCCCTGCAGCGCGATCAGCAGGTCGAGCACGCGCGCCCGGCGGTCATGCCAGCGGTCATGCCGGGCAAAGGCCGCGCCCCACTCGGGCGACGAGGCGATCAGACCGGCGTCGAGGCCGGCCTGCGGCAGATGGGGCCAGTGGCTGACCTGCTGCGCGCCATCGGCCGAGAACAGCGCCGGCAGGCGATCCAGATCGGCGGTCATGGCCCCGAGCACCGCGTCGATCAGGCTGCGGTAGCCCGCCAGCTGTCGCGCCTCGGCCGAGCCGGGGCGGAAGTGATAGATCGCGGGCAGCGTGGCGTTGACCGGGACATGGTCGAGGCTGCGCGGCACGCCCGGGCGCGGCGGCGCCCAGTCGACGGGGTCGAGCCGGTTCGCCTCGGTTGCAAAGAACTCGGCCCTGAGGCGGCTGATCTCCTGCTCCAATCGCGCAGGGTCGATCGGCACCTCCACGCCGTCCTGCACCAGCACGAGCCCGCCGTCGGGCGGCAGCAGGGCGACATAGCCGTCGGGATCGGCCGGGCGGAAGTCGGGCAGGGCCTCGCCGGTCTCGGAGGTGAGGTCGAGCGCGACGATCTCCGACAGGTCGGGCACCAGCCGCAGCGCCGCGACATGGGCGCTGCGCCCGGGCGTGCCGGCGAGCGGGGCGATCCCCTCGAACCGCATGGGGTCGGCGGCAATATCGGCCCGACTCGCGCCCCGCCCTGCCCGCTCGCCCCGATCCGGGCCGACCTCTCCCGGGCGGTCGGCCAGCGGCGTGCCGCGCAGGATCAAGCCCACCCGCAGCCACACCTCGGCCGCGACGCGTTCGGGCAGGGCGCGGCGACCCACCACGATCCGCCCGCTCAGGCGCGCCGGCACCGGGCGCGCGGCCTCGATCCCCGCCAGGTCGGTGCACAGCGGGCGGTGGGCCGAAACGACCGCCGCCACGGCGGCCACGGCCTCCTCGTCGGTAAAGCCTGCCTGCGGGATCACGCGGGCGCTCAGCAGGCCGCGCCGCCCCTCCTCGGACAGCCGCACCCGGGCGGCCTGCGGCAGGGACCCGAGGCAGGTCTCCAGATCGGCCCGCGTCACCGGCGCGCTGCGCAGTACCGCAGCCGGCGCGAACAGCCCCAGCGCATCGAGGTCGAGCCCGCCCTCCGGCCCCGTGAGCAGATCGCGCAACGGCAGGTCAGCGCGAAAGGCGAGCTCGGTCAGCGCAAAACAGGTCTGCTCCAGCAGCGTCACGCCAGGGTCGTGCAGATTGTAGTCGGTCCACAGATCCGAAGACGCCTCCTGCGCCCGCGCGATGGCCTCTTGGCGCAGCGCCTCGAAGGTCAGCGGAGGGGGCAGCGTCTCGGTCACAGGAGCGTCCCGCCGTCGCGGTCGGGACCGCCCCGGGCGCCCTCCATCAGGCTGTCGAACCACAGCCGCGTCAGATAGTACCGGATGACCTTGCCCTCGCCATAGCTGGCGGCAGCGCGCAGCTGCAACTTGAAGTGGTGGCGCGGCTCGGCGGCGACCCAACGCAACTGCAGCCGGTCGGCATAGCTGCCGTAGACGGCGGTGTGGCTGCGGATGCGGCGGCGGCCGAACATCCAGTTCAGGATCGCGTTGCGCGGGTGGAAGGCGTTCATGGCGATGGCGTGCAGCAGCGCATAGCGCCCCTGGGCACGGTCGCCCCCGGTGCCGGCCATGACCTCGAAGGCCTGGCAGCCGGTGATCGACGGGGTGATGTCGTGCCAGCGCCCGTCGGCCGGCACATGCGGCACCCCGCGCGAGGCGACCCCGATCCGCCCCGCCATCCGCGCCGTTCCGGCCACGTCGAGCCGCCAGGCGGGGTCCTCGCAGCCGACCCCGGTGCGCCCGTCGCGGGTCAACGTCAGCGCGGCGGGCCCCTGGCCATGCTCCCGCTCCTCCAGGGACAAGCCCTCTGCGCCCTTGCCTTGGCGCAGGTGCAGCCGCCCCGGGGCCTGCCCGTGCTCGATGGTCCAGGACGGCTCGCGCGTGCCCAACCCCTGATAGAGCGACATCACCCGCAGCGACGAGCCGACCGAGGCCAGCTTCATTCCGTCCGTCGCGGTCTTGTCGAAGCCGTCGTCGACCTGGTTCACCGCGCTGTCGATCAGGTCGCGGTAATGCTCGGCGGTCGGCAGCGCCCCGCCGCGGAAAAAGGATTTCAGCGTGGTGCGGTCCTGTTTGCTCACGCGTCGGCCCCTTGCTGGACGATCAGCATCTCGCCCACCCGCAGACCGCCGATGCCGGTGGGCCGGGCGTCGCGCGGGGCTGGGTCGAGGGTGCTGGTCAGGATGTGGTCGGCGGCCGACAGCGGCAGGCCCCAGGGCTCGGCCGCGCGCAGCCGGATCTCCCCCTCCGAACGGCCCTCAAGGGTCGCGGTGTCGTGCAGTACATGATCGCCCCGGTCGTCCCGCACGAGGTGCAGGACCGAAAACTCCGTCACCCGGTCCACATAGGGCAGCGCCTCGATCTCGGCGTGCAGCGCGCCAAGGTTGAGCGACCAGCCGAACCGCCCCAGCCCCGGCGGCGCGGTCCAGACCGTCAGGTGGCGCGCCATGTCCTGGCGCAGCCGCTGGGCCAGAGCGCCCTCGCCCGCCGAGGTCTCGAACCGGATCCGGCCGCGCAACTGCAGGATCTCGTAGCCCGGGTTGCGGACGCGGATGCGCGCCTGCGCCGGGGCCCGGGCGCGCAGATGGGCTTCGATCCGCCGCAGCAGCAGCGGATCGAACAATCGCGCGACGGGCGGCGCCCCGGGCTCCAGCCGGGGCGGGTGCGGCACCGCCACCACGGTCAGATGGCCGGGGCTGCGCTGCATCTGCGCGGTGTCGAGGCAGGGCAGGCAGGCGACCATCCAGACCTCGGGAAAGGCCTCGAGCACCAGACGTTCCACATCCCAGGGGGTGATCGCGCGCTGGCGGTGCTGCAAGCCCTCGGACAGCCGGGCCTTGTAGGCGTCGAACGCCTCGGGGCCGCGCGGCGGACGATCGCCCGCGACCTCGGCCGGGGCGGGGACGCCGGGCTGGCCGGGCAGGAACGAAAAGCTTCTCGGCCCGTCAGGCGGCGCGCCGGGGCTGTCTGTGCACAGCGCCCAGAACCCGTTGGTCTGCACCCGCCGCAGCACCGGAAACCGGTCGATGTCGGGCCGGCGCGCCACCGCCGCCAGCCAATAGCCCGTCCCCGGCATCTCCTCGGAACTGCGCAGCGCGTCCTCCGGAAGGTCGATCGTCACCACGCCCGAGCGCATCAGCCCGTCGGTGGTGTCCGAGGCGAGCGCGGTGTCGGGCAGTTCGGCCCAGCCGTCGGGCGCGAGATAGAACCAACCCAGCCGGATGCGCGGCCCCGGAAGCCGGTCATGGTCGCTCTCGGCCAGCTCGACCAGGAGCGACACAGGACCCGTCGCGCCCAGGCCGTCGATCTGGATGAAATGGGCCCCATAGCCCAGCCGGGGCGGGAACAGCCCCGCCTCCACCGCCGAGTCGCGCGGGAACACCGTGCGCTTGCCGAAGGGCGTGACCTGAACGATCCGCTCGCCCGGACGGACACTGTCGGGCGCGTTGAGCGACATCACCTTGGCCGCACCATAATCCAGCGCCACAGACCGCACCCGCGGCACGAAGGGCGGACGCGGCATCGCCCGGCGCGGCCAGTCGATCAGCCGCGGCCGCATCGCCCGGATCAGCGCACCGGGATAGGCATCGACCAGGAACCCGTCCGGCGCCCCGTCCAGCGTCAACCGGACCGCCCCGGACACGAGCTGGTCGCGCCCGGCGACGGGCGGCGCCGGCGCCGGCGCGGCGTCGGGAATCGCATGGCCCAGCACGCCGCCGCGGAACCCGAACCGGGCCGTGGGCCGGTCGTCGTCGGGACGCGGCGGAAACATCGGAAGTGGCGCAGACCCAAGCGGCTTCCAGCCATCGGCGCTGAGATACTCGGCCATCAGCGTTGGCGCGGGCAGACGCAGGCCGGGGTCGTAATCGCGGTAATGCACGGCGAACCCCGCGCCATTTCCGGGCAGGTCGGCCCAGTCGATGGTCACTCCCACCTCGGTGACCGGCTTCACCGCCATCTCGGGGGCCGCAAGGATGAAGCGGCTGCCATTGGCCGGGCGCGGCCCGAAGGGACCGAAGGCCTGGGCAAGGTCCAGCCGGCCATCGTCGCCAAAGCCCGTCAGGGCCCGCAGCCCCTGCACCTGCACCCGGATCCGCGCCTTGGACAGCCGGAACCGTTCGAGAAACGACACCGGACAAACCCGCGCCAGCGGCGAGGCCATGATTTGCATCACCGGCGCCGCACTGCCCTCGGGCGCGGTCACGGGCGCGGCGTCGGGGTCGAGGCGGATCTGGAAGGTGATGCCCGCGGGCCGGCCCTCGGGGTTGCGGCGCACCCGGCAAACGGGCGGGCGCTGCGGGCCGTCGTCCGTGGACAGGCTAACCTCGAAGGCATCGCCCAGCAGCATGTCGAACACGTCCTCGGGGGCATAGACAAAGCCCGAGCCGTCCTCGCGCTGGCGAAAGGCCTCGGCGATCAGCGATTGCGGCGCCTCGCCCGGCGCGATCAGGCGCTGGCCGCTCAGGCCCGCGCCGGCCTCGGCGATCTTGCCGCGCAGCACCTCCCAGAACGCGCCAGAGGGCCAGGGCTGCCGCGCGATCAGGATCGCCGCCACGATGCGGCCCAGAAGGACGCGCAGCCCGGAGACGTCGCGCACCTCATGGGCCAGCACCTCGTGCAGGAGCGCCATGCCGATGGGGCGTCCGGTCTGCTCGGCCATCTCCACGACGCGGGCGGTCAGAATACGCACGCCTGCGGCCTGATCGCGAAAGCCCACCGCGCGCACCAGCTCGGGATCGTCGCGCAGCGCCAGCTCCAGATCGCCGAGCCCGGTGCGCCCCTCCCCGTCGATCCCCGCCCGCCACTCGAGGTCGAGCTCGACCTCCAGATGCCGCGTCCCCTCGGCCAGCCAGAGCATGGGCGAGGCGATCTCGAGCCCGATCCGCACCGCCGTCCCCGGGTCCGGCGCGAACAGCTGCCGCGGGCCCGGCGGGGTCTCGCCGCGGAACGCCTCGGCGCGCAGGCCGGTCATCCCGGCGAAGCTCGTGAACAGCGAGATGCGCGGGTCGGTGTCGTAGCGCAGCATCGCCTGGCCGACCACGCGGGCGGGAATGGCGTTGGTCGGCGCCTCGGTGCGGAATTGCCACACCAGATCGCCCGACCGCGCCTCGATCGTGCTGCCCGCGGGCAGATGCACCGGCGCGGACGAGGGGGGCAGGCGCAACAGCACCCGTTCGGGGGGCACGCCGCGGTGGGGCTGGCCCAGAACCTCGCCGTAGTAGAACCGGATCAGCCGTTCGGGCAGGGTGTTGATCCGGTCGGCCACCAGGTCGGCTGCGCGCAGCTCGGCGATCAGAAGGCCCAGGGCGGGGTCGATTCGGTGCGACCGCACCCTCGCCTCCAGCTCCCGCAGGGCGGTCGGGCGCAGCGCCGTCACGACATTGAGAAGCATTGCATGGGCCCCGCGCAGCCGCGCCCGGTCGGCGCGGGCCTGCGCGACCGGATCGCCCGGCGCCTCGGCCATGCCCCCCCCCAGACCCACCGCCCGCAGCCCCTCCAGCCGCAGCCCACCCGGTGGCGCGGCCAGGACCCCAAGCTTGCGAAACACGTCTTCCTTGGCGTCGAGTACCTGGATCTGGCGCAGGAAGGGGCTGTCGGGCAACGCCGAGAGCCGGTCCAGCCACCCCGTCACCCGCCGCGCGAGCCGCGCGACCCCGTCCGCCGCCACGCGCCAGTCCTGCGACAGGGTCGCGGCGAAGGCCAGCTCCTCCTCGGCCACGGACAGGCTGGCCAGTTCGGCCAGCGGAAAGGCGGGCTCGGCCAGAAACAGCTTCTCCCAACTGCCCGCGACCCGGTTGCCGGGGTCGACGAAGGCGATCTGCCGCGCCAGATCGCCCAACAAGGCCAGGCGTGCGGCCAGGTCGCGATCCTCCACCCGCAGAAACCCGTCGGTCAGGGGCCCAGGCAACCGGTCGGTCTGGCGGGTCCCGGCCCGGAGTCGGATGTCGTCCCAGTCCGCGCGCACGGCCTCTCCTGCAGGGTTTGTCGTGACGTTGCCCGAACCCACCTACCGCCGCGGCGCCCGCGATGCTGGTCGCCGGCAACTTCGCGCGCCAGTTGCAACACTCAACCAATCCGAGCGTTGCCGACATCGGTCCGCAATTCAAGGAAAACCGCAGGTGCCGATGTCAGTTTCCTGCCCGCAGGGCAAAGCCTCCACGCAGGCTGGCGGCATCGCCCTGAATCATCAGGACACCGCCGGCACCGCCCGGCGCGTCTCCCCGGGCGGCCCCCGCCGTCAGCGCCCCGTCGAGCGTCGACAGCGCCGCGGTGGGCGCCCCGTCGCGGCCGAAAGGGGTGATGATCCGGCCGTCCTCGCCGGTGACCCGCACGCTGCCGCGCCCGGTGCTGACGATGCGGGTGCCGCACAGGCCCAACCCGCTCCAGGTGATCGTGGCGAAGGGCGGCGTGCGGCCGTCCTCGGCCACGATCTGCGACAGCCGCAGCGCCATGGTCCCCGACCCGAAGCCGACCACGGCCTCGACCTGCCCCGACAGCGCCACATCCTCTCCACCCGCGCCACGCAGGGTCAGCACGGCCGGCCCGGACAGCCGCAACTGGCCCGAGGTCGGCATCTCGGCCCCGGCCGGCGTCTCGCCCACCACCGCAAGGCCCATGTGGGACAACCCGTCGCCAGCATAGCTGAGGATGTACCCGCGCGCCCCCCCCACCCCCTCCAGCCGCTCGACCGGGACGGCGGTGCCGGGCCGGGTGTTGATCGCGCGGCCGAGCACGCCGGTGGGGCGCGGGCGGACCGGAGCGTCGTCCACCCGGAGCGCGGGCGCCAGCGCGTTGGTGTTCTCGGTGCCGCGCAGGATCACCGTGTCGAAGATCCCCGGCCCCTCGGTCTCGCGCAGATAGGCGCCAGCCATTTGCCGCGGCGCAACGGGGGAAAGTTCGCAGCCCTCCGGCGTGGCGAACGCGACCAGCCGCGAGGGACGCTCCTCGGCCTCGTCCGGCCGGCTGCAGCCCAGCAGAACGGGCGCTGCCACGAGTGCCAGCACGAGCGCGCCCCTGAACGTCCTGTGCACGGATGGCCCCATGGGGGGAGCCTAGCACAGGATCGCCTGCGCCAAGCGTCCGCAGGCCCGCGCCTGCAACATGGCGCCCGGGCGTTGCCTCCTTGCGCCACCCCCCAACCAGCGTGCCGGTGGCCGGCGCGCCGGCAGGGCCCCGGCGCTTCTTTGCCAAGGCCATCGGCACCGCCGGCGGAGGGCCGCGGCTTCGGGCGTCTCAGACCTGAGCCGCGGCCCCCTGAGACCGGTGCCTACGGGGGCGCGGCGGGAATATCCCCCTCCTGCGCCGGCCGTTGCGATGGCGGACCCGGAGGTCTATGCCCTGCCCATGACCGACCCCATCGCCGCCACGACCGACCTGCCCGCCGTACGCGGCACGCTCACGGCCGGGCGGTCGATGGCGGAGTTGACCTGGTTGCGGGTTGGTGGGCCGGCGGACTGGCTGTTCCAGCCGGCGGACGAGGCGGATCTGGCAGGCTTCCTGACCGCCCTGCCCCGGCATGTGCCGGTCTTCGTGATGGGCGTGGGCTCGAATCTGATCGTCCGCGACGGGGGCATCCGAGGGGTGGTGATCCGGCTCGGGCGGGCCTTTGCCGGCATCTCGGTCGTGGGCACCGACGTCACCGCCGGCGCCGCGGCGCTGGATGCCCGCGTGGCGCGGCAGGCCGCGGCCGCAGGCGTGGACCTGACCTTCCTGCGCACCATCCCCGGCACCATCGGGGGCGCAATCCGGATGAACGCGGGCTGCTACGGCACCTATGTCGCGGACCGGCTGGCCTGGGTCCGCGCCGTCACCCGCACGGGCGAGGTGGTGACGCTGCCGCCCGAGGAGCTCGGCCTGGGCTATCGCAACAGCGCCCTGCCCGAGGGCTGGGTGATCACCGAGGCGGGCTTCACCGGCCCTTCCGGCGACCCCGAGACGCTGGAGGCCACCATGGCGGCACAGCTCGCCGCGCGCGACGCAAGCCAGCCCACCCGCGACCGCAGCGCAGGCTCCACCTTCCGCAACCCGCGCGGCCACAGCTCCACCGGGCAGGCCGACGACACCCCCGCGGGCACCGCCTGGGCCGCCATCGACGCGGCCGGACTGCGCGGCGCGCGGCTTGGTGGGGCGCAGATGTCGCCCAAGCATCCGAATTTCCTCGTCAACACCGGTGGCGCCACCGCCGCGGATCTCGAAGCCCTGGGCGAGGAGGTGCGAAAGAAGGTTTCCCAACACAGCGGAATTACGCTAGAATGGGAAATCAGGCGTGTGGGGGACCCCGCGCCGCCCCAGCCCCGTGACAAGCCGGAAGAACCGGCGGGGTGAACACTGGGCGCGACGGCCGGAGCGATCGCGCGCAAACGGGTCGGACCAACCGGCCGGTAGACAGGCAAGCGGGTCGGATCAACCGGCTCGACGCCCCAAGGCCGGACCATCCGGCCCATGGGCAGATGAAAGGGTCGGACCAACCGGCCCCGAGTGAGGCAGATGGCGGGTTTGTCGAGCAGGACAGCCCCCAAGGTTGCGGTACTGATGGGCGGCCTCTCGGTGGAACGGGAGGTGTCGCTGTCGTCCGGGCGCCAGTGCGCCGCCGCGCTGCGGGAGGCAGGCCATGAGGTCGCGGAGATCGACGCCCGCGGCGATCTTCCCGCACGGCTGACCGACGCCGCCCCCGATGTGGTCTTCAACGCGCTCCACGGCCGCTGGGGCGAAGATGGCTGCGTCCAGGGCCTGCTGGAGTGGCTGCGACTCCCCTACACGCATTCCGGCGTGCTGGCCTCGGCTTTGGCTATGGACAAGGCGCGCGCCAAAGCCGCCTTCGCCGCCGCTGGCCTGCCGGTGCTGCCCCATGTGCTGGTGCCGGCCGAACAGGCCGCGCGGGCTCACGCTCTGCCGCCCCCTTATGTGGTCAAGCCCAACAACGAGGGCTCCTCGGTCGGCGTCTATCTGGTGCACGAGGCCGCCAATGCCCCGCCGACGCTGGGCCCAGAGATGCCCGACGAGGTGCTCGTGGAAGCCTTCGCCCCGGGCCGCGAGCTGACCGTCACGGTGATGGGCAACCGGGCGCTGGCGGTGACCGACATCGTCACCGACGGCTGGTACGACTACCATGCGAAATACGCCCCCGGAGGCTCGCGCCATGTGGTCCCCGCCGACATCCCCGCCCCCGTCTACGACGCCTGCCTCGAGATGGCGCTGGCCGCGCACCGGGCGCTGGGCTGCCGGGGCCTCAGCCGCGCCGATTTCCGCTGGGACGAGGGGCGCGGGGCCGACGGGATCGTGCTGCTGGAGGTCAACACCCAGCCGGGAATGACGCCCACCTCGCTCAGCCCCGAACAGGCGGCGCATGTCGGCATCGGCTTTGTCGATCTGTGCCGCTGGATCCTGGAGGACGCCTCGTGCGACCGCTAAGGCCCCATCCCCCGCTGGACGGCGGCGAGGCGCCGGTGCAGCCCGCGCGGCCGCTGCC
>SKMM01000272.1 GCA_007121055.1 Paracoccaceae bacterium
CCTTGCCGGCGGTGCGGCCCCCTGCGCGCACCGCAGCGCCCGGTCCGGCGCAGGAATTACGCGAGGCCCGCGGGATCTGCCAGCCCCAGCGGCCCCGGCACGCGCGACGATGCCGCAGCGCGGGGCCGGCCGCCTGTGGCGGGAGGGCTGGCGGACGGCGCCGGGGCGTCCTGGCAGGGCGCGGTGCGGGCGCGCTTCTGGGGAGGGAGCCATGGCCGTGCGATCCGGCGCCGATGCAAGCCTGGAGCCCATGCCATGATGACCACCCTGCGCCCGGCGCTGGCCGAGGTGCGCCCGTTGGTGGCGCTGACCGTGCCGATCGTGGCGGGGTTTGCGTGCTCGACGCTGATCATGGTGGTGGACACGGTGATGGTGGCGCCGCTGGGGACCGTGCCGCTGGCGGCGGTGTCGATGGCGGCGAGCGCCATTATCCTGTTCTATTCGGCCATCTATGGCGTGGTGACGGCCTCGGGCATCCGCATCTCCGAGCATCTGGGCGCGCGGGCGCCCGGCGCGGTGCGCGGGGCGCTGCGCGCCGGGCTGGTGCTGGCGGGGATCAGCGGCACGGCGGGGGGGCTGGGGATGGCCGCGCTGTTCCTCGTGCTGCCGCTGATCGGGACGCCGGGGGCGGTGCTGGCGACGCTCGGCCCCTACTGGATGGTGATGGCGGCGACGCTGCTGCCCTGGGCGGTGTCCATCGTGCTGATCGGGGCGCTGAACGCCGAGGGTCGGCCGTGGCAGGGCTTCGGCGTGGGCGCGCTGCAGCTGACCGCGAACATCCCGCTGAACTGGGGACTGATCCATGCCGCGGGGCTGGGCGTGCTGGGGGCGGGGCTGGCGAGCCTGATCGCGACGCTGCTGTCGATCCCGGTGGCGCTGTGGCTACTGCGCCGCATCGACCGGACCCGTGCGCCCGGCGCCGGGCCGCTGGGGCCCGAACTGGGGGTGCAGTGGCGCGCGGGCTGGCCGATGGCGGTGGCCTTCACCGCCGAGGGCGGCGGCTATGCGGTGGCGGGGCTGATGCTGGCGGGGCTGGGGGCGGCGGCGCTGGCGGCCAACCAGATCGTGCAGGCGGTGATGACGGTGCTCTACATGCTGCCGCTGGGAGTGGCGACGGCGACCTCGCTGCAGGTTGGGCATGCCCGCGGCGCGGGCCACGAGGTGCGGCTGCGGCCGGTGCTGACGGCCGCGATCCTGACGGTGACGGTCTGGATGGGGCTGATCATCGTGCTTCTGGTGCTGGGGGGCGAGGCCATGGCGCGGCTTCTGTCGAGCGACCCGGAGGTCATCGCGCTGGCCACCACGCTGTTTCTGGTGATGGCGCTGATGCAGGTGTTCGACGGGGTGCAGTCGGCCTCGATGGGGGCGCTGCGGGGGCTTCTGGACACGCGCTGGCCGATGGGGATCACGCTGCTGGGCTACTGGATCGTGGCCATGCCCGCCGCCTGGACGCTGGGATTTCCCGCAGGCTTCGGCGCCCCGGGCGTCTGGCTGGGCTTTGCCATGGGCGTGGTGCTCGCGGCGATCGTGCTGCCCTGGCGGTTCTGGTGGCTCACCCGCCGACAGGTGCCCCGGCCCGCGAATTGAGTTGCGCACCACCCGCCGACCCGGCCTATCCAGCCCGGGTGGCCGGCCCGCGGGCAGGTGACACGGGGCGGCCCCCGGCCGCCGGCGCGACAGGGCGTTTTCGGACAATGCAGGGAGGGCGGCACGCCATGGGGTTTTTCCGGTCCATCTACGGAGGGCTGTACGATGTGTTCAGCGATGCCCGGGTGCGGGGTCTGCTGGCCTTCACCTTCTCGATCATCGGCTTTGCGACCGTGGTTTTCTGGCTGCTGGAGGATTGGACGCTTCTGGATGCCGCGTTCTTTGCGGTCGTGACGATCTCGACCGTGGGGTATGGCGAAATCGTACCGGCGACGGTTGCGGGCCGGATCTTCTGCATGGTCTACATCCTCACGGGGCTTGGCGTGTTCGTGGCCGCCGCCAGCGCGGTGGCCGAGGCGCTGATCAAACGGCGCGAGCACGAGGCTCCGGACTGAGCAGCCGGGGCCCTACAGGACCCACTCCAACGGCAGCCAGCCCAGCACCCGCACCATGGCCCGTTTGGTGGCCGAGGTGTTGGGCTCGGTCCGATGCGTGCGCGTTGCGCCGTCGTCGTGTGTCTCGATCCAGGCGAGCCCGCGGTGATCGGCGGCAACGACCCGGTAGAAGCTGCGCCCTTGGTCCAGCGACCGGGCGAGGTCGGTGGCGATGTCGGGGCTGTCGATGAGGAAGCCCATTTCCGTGTTGAGCATGGCCGAGCGCGGGTCGAAGTTGAACGAGCCGATGAAGATGCGCTGCCGGTCCACGGCGAAGGTCTTGGCGTGGAGGCTCGATTGCGAGCCGGTCAGGAGTTGCGCGAGGGAGGGGTCCGCGGGCCGGTCGGGCCGCGCCTTCAGCTCCAGCACCTCGGCGCCGGCGCGCACCAGCCGCTCGCGGTAGCGCATCCAGCCGCTGTGGACGATGGGCACGTCGGTCGCCTCGAGCGAGTTGGTGACGATGCGGGTGGCGACGCCGGCCTGCAGATAGCCCTTCAGCAGCTCGGTGCCCGCCCGGCCCGGGATCAGATAGGCCGAGACGAGGTCGAGGCTCTCGGCCGGGGCATCGAGAAGCGCGGGCAGGCGGCGGATCAGCAGCGCGTCGCCGGTCCGGCCCAGCCCCTTGGCGGGGTCGTCGCTGACCAGCGTCACCGTGGTCCATTCGAGGATGTCCGCGCCCGCCAGCACCCGCGCCAGCACCGGCGCCTCGGCAATGGCCGCCGCATAGTCCGAGCCGCGCGCGCTGCGCTTCGCCTCGGAGGCGGCGGCGGCCAGCTCGGCCAAGCCGCCGCGGGACGGGGGCAGGATGTTGGCCGCCGGGTGGGACGAGCCGCTGGCCCAGAAGAGGTCGAAGTTCTCGGCCACATCTGCCGCCGCCGGCCCCACCGCCAGCGCGTCGAAATCGAAATAGGCCGTGCCCTCGCCATAGGCGAAGTAGATGTCGCCGATGTTGCGCCCGCCGATCACCGTGGCGATGCCGTCCACGGTCATCGACTTGTTGTGCATCCGCCGGTTCAGCCGGAAGAAATCGAAGGTGTAGGACAGCAGTTTCGGGCGGCGCAGGGTGAAGGGGTTGAACAGCCGGACCTCGAAGTTTTCCAGCGCGTCGAGATCGGCCAGCACGTTGTCGAGCCCCGGAATGCCATTGTCGTCGAGCAGGAGCCGCACGCGCACGCCGCGCTCGGCCGCGGCGCGCAATTCGTCCAGCAGCAGCCAGCCGGTCGTGTCGGTCTGCCAGATGTAATACTGCGCGTCGATGCTGTGCCGTGCGGCGCGGGCCAGTAGCACCCGGGCGGCCAGCGCATCGCGACCGTCCGCGAGCCCCACCACCCCGCTCAGGCCCGGATGCGCGTCCATCATCGGCATCAGCGCGGCCCCCCAGCGGGGTGTCGGGGCTGGCGGCGATGGCGGTGCTGGCTGGCTCTGCGGGCGGGTCCGGCAGCGGATGGGTCAGCCGCAGCCCCAGGATCAGGACGCCGAGACCCGCGACGATCCCGAGCAGAGCCTTCAGCGCCATCACCATCGCGGCGTCCCTCCGATCGGCCCCGCCCGCCGGCTCTCACAGGCCATGGCGATCCTTCCCGGGGGGCATCGTCATCCGGCCGGCCGCGCCTCGACTGGGTCGGGGGTGACGACCCGCTCGGACAGCAGCACGGCGATGAAGCGGGTCTGCTCGAAATTCGAGGTCACGATGATCAGGATCGAGGTCATCGGCACCGCCAGGATCGCCCCCGGAATGCCCCACAGCGCCGCCCAGACCGACAGCGCCACCAGCACCACGAAGGGGCTCATGTTCAACTGCCGCCCGATCCAGCGCGGCTCCAGCAGGTTGCCCACGAAGACCTGCGCCGACACCAGCAGCGCCAGCAGCACCAGCGTGGTGGGCACCGAGGCGAACTGCCCCAGCGACAGCACCACCGGAAACGCCACCCCGAGATAGGACCCGACATAGGGGATGTAGTTCAGGAGCGCGATCACGATGGCCCAGAAGAAGGCGAAATCCACCCCAAGGGCCCACAGGATCGCATAGGAGATGCAGCCCAGGATCAGGTTGATCAGCGTCTTGACCGCCAGGTACTGCCGGATCTGCCGGTTGATGTCGGTCACCACTTTCAGCGCCTTGGCCGCCCCTTCCGCATGGGGCAGCGCCGCCGACAGCTTCTGCGGAAAGTTCGCCCGCTCGGCCAGCAGGAAGCCCGCGTAGATCACCACCAGGAACACCGTGACGCCCATCGAGGCAAAGCCCCCCAGCGTCGTCAGCGCCACCGCCTGCAGGTCGATGCGCTCCAGCGCGGCCTCCCACAGGCCCGTCCGCAGGGTCTGCGTCTCGAGCCCGAAGCGGTCGGCGATCCCCTCCAGCAGCGCCAGGAGATTGGCCTCGTACTCGGGCGCCACCGCCACGATCTCGCGCACCGTCCCGGCCACGACCAGCGCAAGCCCGAAGAACGACAGGATGAACGCCGCGAGAACCACCATCTTCAGCGCGAAAGGCGGCAGCCGCCCCAGCCCGGGCATCCGCTGCAACGCCTCCACCGCAGAGACCATGATGTAGACCGAGATCACCGCCATCACGATCGGCAGCAGGATCGCCCGCCCCACCACCAGCAGCCATCCAATCGCAATGATGGCCACCACCGAAAGCACGAGGTTCAGAAACGGGGCATCTTTCACCGGGGGACCCATGGATGAACGGCTCGGGGTCACGCTGCGGCCAAACCCGCCCGCCGTCAACCGTCCCGCGCGGCGA
>SKMM01000347.1 GCA_007121055.1 Paracoccaceae bacterium
GGCCGCCCCCGTCGCCACGCCCCCGCCCGCAGCCGCGCACGCCCCGCTGCCCGAGGTCGCGCGCGGCCCGGTGACCGGCCTGCCCATGCCGCGCTACGTCTCGTTGCGGGCGGGCGAGGGCAACGCAAGGCGCGGCCCCGGCGTCACCCACCGCATCGACTGGGTCTTCACCCGGCGCGAGATGCCACTGCGGGTGGTGGCCGAGTTCGAACACTGGCGCCGGGTCGAGGATTCCGAGGGCCTGGGCGGCTGGATGCATTTCGCGCTCCTCTCCGGCGTGCGCACCGTGCTGGTGCAGGAGGAACTGACGCCCCTGCACCTGCAGCCCGACGCCCGCGCCCCCCTCGTCGCCCATCTCGAGGCCGGCGTGGTCGCGCGGCTGCAGTCCTGCGGGCCGGAGTGGTGCCGGCTGCGCGCCGACGGCCTGCGCGGCTGGGCTCCGAAATCCGCGCTCTGGGGCGTGGAGGCGGCCGAACTCATCGAGTGACGCCGGGGCAGGCCGGGCCGGGCAATGCCAGCCCCGGATCGCCCCGCCGCAGGCCTCAGGCCATGCGCACAGAAGTGGGACCAGCATTTGGGACGCATCGACCGGAGACTTCAGGAACTGGACCTCACCCTGCCTCCGCCCTGGACGCCGCGGGGCGCCTTCCTGCCCTTCCGCCGCGAGGGGGCGCTGGTGATCCTGTCGGGCCAGATCTGCGAGTGGGAGGGCCGGGTGACCTGTGTCGGCCCGGTGGGGCCCGACGGGGTGGACATCGCCACCGCCCGGGCTGCAGCGCGGGTCTGCGCGCTGAACCTCCTGTACACGCTGCGGCTGGCCTGCAAGAGCGACCTCGACCGGGTGGGCCAGGTGCTGCGGCTCGGCGGTTTCGTGAACTGCCACCCCGGCTTCGGCGACAGCCCCCGCGTGATCGACGGCGCCACCGAGCTCTTCATCGACGTCTTCGGCGAGGCCGGCCGCCACGCCCGCACCGCCGTCGGCGTGGCGGGCCTGCCCGGCAACGCCTCGGTCGAGGTCGACGCGATGGTGACCCTCGCCGGCTGATCCGCCGCCGGCCGTGCCCGAGCCCCCCCGCTGCGATCCCGGGCCGCTCGCGCGCCGCCTCCTTGTGACGATGCGACGGCGGTCGTGCATCCCGACCCCCACCACCGCGCGCCGCTTCAGCCGGAGGGGTCCAGCAATGGCTCTGGCCTACCCGGTTGCAACGCCGGGCTTCACTCCCACGGCCCGATTCGGGCATCGGGGATGTCCCGCATGGCGGGCGTACAGCGGTCTAACCCTTCAATTCCCCGGTGCGGCGACGCAGCCCGGCCGGGTTCCAAAGCCCCGCGACCGCGCGACCGTACGCCGGCAAGAGTTGACGGCCCCCAGCCAGCCGTCCTGCTGACGTGGAAGATCCTGATGGTGCCCGCGGCTTGGTCAACCACCGCCGGGATCCCCCGGCAAGATGGCCTGCCGCCGGCGCCGGATGGCCTCAGCGCTCGGTGCGGGTGGCCGCCTGGGCGACGTCGAACAACCGACCGGGCAGCGACATGCCGGTGCGCATCTCGCCCAGGATCACCGTGGTCTCACGCCCGGCATCGTCGGTGACCTTCCACTGTCGCAACTCGATGGGATTGTCGGTGAACACCAGCCGCAGCTGGCCGTATTCCGGACGCTCGGGATCCTGCGCGACGACCACCGTGGTGTTGCCCTCGGCGCGGTGGTCCACCACCATCTGGGCGCGGGTCAGGTCCACCTGCGGCGCCAGGATCAGGCTCAGCGGCGTGCGCGAGATCGGGAACTGCGTCGGCGGCTGGTTGGATTTCCGGTCGATCACCGCCACGCTGCCCCCCGAGGCGATCACCAGATCGCCCGAGGGCCCGTCATATTCGAAACGCATCCGCCCCGGCCGCCGGATCCACACCCGCCCGGTGCTGAGCGTGCCGTCGGGGTTGACCTGACTGAACTGGGCCTCGGCGGTGGTGAAGGTGTCGAGGTATTGCGACAGAGCGGCCAGCCCGATGGGCTCGGCCGCGGCGCGCCGGGTCACCGTTATGGCGCCAAGGGCGGCAAGGAGAAAGGCGCGTCGATCCATGGGCATCATGTAGGCGATCACGCCGGCCGCGTCATCTCCCGCCCCGTCACGATCCGGACAGTCCCGCACCGCCGCAGCGGATTCCTGCCCCGGCCGGGCATCATCCTTGGCGCAATGCTGCAGGTGCGTTAAGCGGACCTTAGCAAGGTTGACCACACGCTGCACCGGCCTGTGCCGGACAGGGCATGGACCGGGGATGGAGACACCACCTTGATCGATCGCGACGCATGGCGAAAGGCGTGGGGCCTGCTGGATCGGCGCCAGCGGCGCGATGCGGTGGTCGTGCTGGCGCTGGCGCTGCTGACCGCGCTGGCCTCGACCGCCATGGTCGCCTCGGTGCTGCCCTTCCTGACCGTGCTGTCCGACCCAGGCAGCCTCCAAGATTCTGCGTGGCTTGCCTGGGCCTTCGAGGTCTTCGGCTTCCAGTCCACCCATGGCTTTCTCGTGGCGCTGGGCGTGCTGTCCATCGTTGTGGTGGTGACCACCGCGCTGCTGCAACTCGCCAACGCCTATTCGCTCGCCCGCTTCTCGCTGATGTGCACCCATGGTCTCAGCCTTCGACTGATGGCGCAGTATCTTGGCCAGCCCTATGAATTCTTCCTTGCCAGCCACACCGGCGACATGAGCACCCGTGTGCTGGCGGAGTGCGGTGAATTCGTGGCTCGGTTCCTGAGGCCGGCGGCGGACCTGCTGACCGCAGCCATGCTGATCCTCAGCATGTTGGCCTTTCTTCTGTGGATGAACCCGCTGATCACGCTGGCGGCCTTTGCGGTGTTCGGCGGCAGCTATGGCGGCATCTACAAGCTCAGCCGGCGTCGGATCCGGCGGCTTGGCCAGGAACGCTCCCGCGCCAATGCCGGCCGCTACCGCATGGCCGGCGAGGCGCTGGGCGGGGTCAAGGACATCAAGCTGCTGGGGCGCGAGGCCGCCTATCTGACCCGCTTCGCCGACCCCTCGCTGCGCTGGGCCGAGGCGCAGATGCGCATCAGCATGCTGTCGCAGCTGCCGCGAATCGCGATCCAGGCGCTGGGCATCAGCGGTGTGGTGCTGCTGTGTCTGCTGCTGGTGCGTCCGGGAGGCCTCGAAGAGGGCGCCGCGGTGGCCAGCGTCCTGCCCCTGCTGGGGGTGTTCGCCTTCGCAGCCCAGCGGATGATGCCGGAACTCGGCCAGCTGTACGCGGCGGCCACGATGCTGCAGTCGGGCCGCGCCGCCGTCGACCTTCTCCATGCCGACCTGGTGGACCGCCCCGCCGGCCGGCTGCCGCGCGGCACCGAGCAGCCCATGGGTCTCACGCGCGAGCTGCGACTGCAGGAGTTCACCTACGCCTATCCCAACGCCGAGCGTGCGGGGGTTCTCGACCTGTCCCTGACCATCCGCGCGGGCGAGCGGGTGGGGATCGTCGGCAGCAGCGGGGCCGGCAAGACCACCCTCGCCGACCTGCTGCTGGGGCTGTTGCGGCCGCAATCGGGGCGCATGCTGGTGGATGGCGTGGCGGTGGACGACGACACCCTTGCCTGCTGGCAGCGGACCGTCGGCTATGTCCCGCAGGAGATCTTCCTGACCGACGCCTCGGTGGCCGAGAACATCGCCCTCGGCATCCCGCCCGAGGAGATCGACCCAGGCCTCGTGCGCCGCGCCGCCCGCATCGCCTCGCTGGAGGGCTTCGTGGACCGCGAGTTGCCGCAGGGCTTCGATACCCATGTGGGCGAACGCGGCGTGCGCCTCTCGGGCGGCCAGCGCCAGCGCATCGGGATCGCCCGCGCCCTCTACCACAACGCCGACCTGATCGTCTTCGACGAGGCGACCAGCGCGCTCGACAACCTCACCGAACGCGAGGTCATGCAGGCGATCAACGCCCTGCCCGGCGACAAGACGATCGTGATGATCGCCCACCGGCTGAGCACGGTGCGCAACTGCGACCGGATCATCGTGCTGTCGGAAGGCAGGCTGGTGGCCGAGGGCGGGTGGGCCGAGCTGATGGACACCAGCCCCGAATTCCGCCGAATCGCGCAGCTTGCCGAGGTCGCCTGACCCCGTCGCCGGCCCTGCGACCCGCCGCGGTTCGTGCCGACATGATGTTGCCCGCCTCCGGGCCAGGGACCCGCGAGCGCACCGCACGGTACCGAGCCCACCGGCACGGCGGAACATGATTTTCGGGGCCGCGGACGCGCAGGGTCCGGCGCGTCGATGCCTCGGGACGGCTTGCACCCGCCTCCGGGGTCCGCTCAGCCCGGGCGCAACGTGCAGGCGTCCGTCGGCAGCGCAGGCGGTGTGACGCACAGCGTCCGGGCCACCCGCCAGGCCGCCAGGACGCGCGGCACATAGGCCCGCGTCTCGGCAAAGTTCGGCACGCCGCCCGCCCGGCGCACCGCCCCTTCGCCCGCATTGTAGGCCGCCAGCGCCAGGATCGCGTCGCCCTCGAAATGGCGCAGCAG
The DNA here is from genome assembly GCA_007121055.1 of Paracoccaceae bacterium. Lineage (GTDB taxonomy): Bacteria > Pseudomonadota > Alphaproteobacteria > Rhodobacterales > Rhodobacteraceae > Rhodobaculum. Next base: position 4,514 of record SKMM01000347.1, read on the forward strand.
CCAGTCGAGATAGGCGATGCCGCCACGGATGTTCTGCGCGGGGTCCATGGCATCGGCGACACCGAACCGCGCCGCCGTGGCCGGGATCAGCTGCATCAGCCCCTGCGCCCCCTTGGGGCTGACCGCCGCGGTCCGCCCGGCAGATTCGACCGAGATCACCGCCAGAGCCAGCGCCGGCGACACCGCGGTGCCGCGGCTGGCCCGCAGGATTTCGGCACCATGGCGCTCGGCGATCCGGCCCAGCGCGGCCACCGGCGGCGCGGCCGGACGACCGCGCGGCGCCGCCTCCAACACCGCCAGCGCCA
>SKMM01000009.1 GCA_007121055.1 Paracoccaceae bacterium
GACAGCGGCACGGCGCGCACATCGGCGGTGGCGTAGCCGATGCCCGAATAGCCGATGCCGTTCATGTCCGAGGCCACGCCCTGGATCACGGTGGACGAGCCCGGCTGTTCGCGCACTTCCGAGCTGAAGTCGCCGCCGAACAGCGCCACCTCGCGGAAGAAGCCGAAGGTGCCCGAGGCCGAGTTGCGGCCATACATGGCGATGGGACGATCCGCCCAGTCCCCGGTCAGGCCGACCTCGCCCCAGGTAGTGATGGCTTCGTCGGCGCCGCCGTTGCGGGTGGACGAGAAGATCGCGTCGACCTGCTGCAGGCTCAGACACTCCACCGGGTTGTCCTGATGCACGAAGACGCCGATGCCGTCGATGGCGCCGCGCATCGGGATCGGCTCGTAGCCGAATCGCTCCTCGAACTGCTCGATCTCGGAGCCGCGCATGGCGCGCGACATCGGACCGAACTGGGCGGTGCCCTCGATCAGCGCGGGGGGCGCGGTGCCCGAGCCGGCGCCCTGGATCTGGATCGCGACGTTTGGATAGAAGCCGCGGAACCCTTCGGACCACAGCGTCATCAGGTTGTTGAGGGTGTCCGAGCCGATGGACACGAGGTTGCCCGACACGCCCGACACGGGCTCGTAGGCGGGCAGGTTGGCATCGAGGTCGACGGCGGCCGCGGGCAGCGCCACGAGCGACACCGAAGCGGCCAGCATGGCAGCGGTGCGTTTCATCTTCACTCCTGTCATCCGTTGCGACCGCGAAGGGCGCGATCGGCCCCTGCACTAGGCGCCGTTTACATCAGCCGGACGACAGTTTTGTGAAGGTTGGGTGACGGCCGGGGCCGGAACGCAAGACGCGGCGCCCGGGGCCGGACGCCGCGTCTGGACAGGGAGGCGGGCCCCCCGTCCGAATGGGCCCGCCCCGGGGGGACGGGCGGGCACCTCACCTCACGCGATCTGACGCGCGACGACCCAGCTCGCCGGCACCGAGACCACCAGCCCCACGCCCGCGGCCACGACGATGGGCACCAGCGTGTCCCAACCGGCCACCAGCGACACCACGATGGCGATCCCCATGCAGGTCACAGACAGGATCGAGAAAATCACAAGCGCAAGACGGGTCATCCGGTCCTCCATGATCGGCGCGATTTGGACCTGCATACCCCGGCACACAGGCCGCCGCCTTGATCTGGCGCAAGCACCGGCGCCGCGGCCGTGGTACACTGGGCACTCGATCAGCGAGGGGGAGGAGACCGCGATGATCAGCCTCGACGACATCGAAGACATGACCTGCCTGACACGGGCCGAGATCGCCGCCATCGCCGAACACGAGCACATCCCCGAGGTCACCGCCTCGACGCTGGGCGAGTACCTGATGCACCTGCACAAGGGGCCCCAGCAAGTGCAGCAGATGATCTGCGAGGACATCCGCGACGCGCTGCACCGCGACGACCTGCCCCATGCGCGCGAGCTGTTCGCGACGCTCAAGGCCTTCGTCGCCGCCCATCCCGAGGCGCTGCGCAACACCGGCTGACCGGCGCGGGGCATGCTGCGGCCCACGGCCCCGCCCCTGCGCGGCGCACCCGCCGCCGGCGTTACAGGGTGATCAGGTTCAGCGCCAGGAACACGCCCGCCGACAGGGCCGCCGAGGCCGGCACGGTGATGACCCAAGCCGCGATGATGGTCAGGAAATGCGACCGCCGCACCAGGCGGCGGCGGGCGCGTTCCTCCACCGGCAGGGCCATGGCGCCGCGGTCCTTGCGGAGGATCCGCTCGGCGTACCACTCGCGGAAAAAACCCACGCCAAAGATCCCCCCCACGGCGATGTGGGTGGAGCTGACCGGCAGCCCGAGCCAGGATGCGATGATCACCGTGATCGCCGCGGCCAGCGCCACGCACCAGGCGCGCATGGCGTTGAGCTTGGTGATCTCGCTGCCGACCATCCGGATCAGCCGCGGCCCGAACAGCACCAGCCCCACCGACAGCCCCACCGCCCCCACCACCATCACCCACAGCGGGATGGTGACGTCCGTGCCCTCGGCCCCGCCGCCGTCGATGGCGTGGACAATGGCCGCCAGCGGCCCCACCGCATTGGCGACGTCATTGGCGCCATGGGCAAAGGACAGAAGCGCCGCCGAAATCACCAGCGGCACCGAGAACAGCGCCTTGAGCGAGCGGTTGCGGTTCTCCAGCCCATGCGACTGCCGCCGGATCGCCGGGCGGCTGGCGAGCCACGCCAGCACCCCGACCACGGCCCCGATGACCAGCGCCGTGCCCAGATCCACCGTCACCAGCCGGTTGACCCCCTTGATCGCCATGTAGACGGCGAAGGTCCCTGCCATCACCCCGATCAGCACCGGAACCCAGACCCGCGCCGCCGCGATCTTGTCGGGCACGTAGATCACCCGGGCGTTCAGGAAGGCCAGAAACCCCGCCGCGATCAGCCCCCCCATGACGGGCGAGATCACCCAGCTCGCCGCGATCGCCCCCATGACCGGCCAATTCACCGCCCAGAACCCCGCAGCCGCTATGCCCGCGCCCATCACGCCGCCCACCACCGAATGGGTGGTGGAGACCGGCGCGCCCAGCCATGTCGCCAGGTTGATCCACAGCGCGGCCGAAATCAGCGCCGCCATCATCGCCCAGATGAAGGTCTGGTTGTCAGCCATCGCCTCGGGTGCCACGATCCCGCGCGAGACAGTGCCCACCACATCGCCCCCCGCCAGCAGGGCGCCGGCCGTCTCGCAGACCGCCGCAATCACCAGCGCGCCGCCCAGCGACAGCGCCCGCGCCCCCACCGCCGGGCCCATGTTGTTGGCGACATCGTTGGCGCCGATGTTCAGCGCCATGTAGGCGCCGATCACCGCCGCCGCGACCACCACCAGCCCCAGCGGCTGGCCCCCGGTGAAGACGCTCGCCCCGATCCCCACCACCACCATGAACGCAAGCGCAATGCCCGGCGCCACCAGCGGCCGCGCCACCACCTGGGTCGCCAGCTCCAGCGTGCCGATGCGCCCCAGGTCGGTGTCGAGCGTCTTGATCGCCCGTGGATCGTCGGATCTGGCCATGCCGCCGCGCACCCGTCACAAAACCGTCACAGCGGGCCCTAGCGGCCTTCGGCCCCAGGGTAAACCGCCCGGCGCTCAGAGGAACGCGGTTTCCTCGAAGCTGCGCAGCTTGCGGCTGTGGATGCGCTCCAGCGGCATCTCGCGCAGCCGCTCCATGGCGCGCACGCCGATCTGCAGGTGCCGCGCCACCTGCGCGCGGTAGAAATCCGACGCCATGCCGGGCAGCTTCAGCTCGCCGTGCAGCGGCTTGTCCGACACGCACAGAAGCGTGCCGTAGGGCACCCGGAACCGGAACCCGTTGGCCGCGATCGTGGCGCTCTCCATGTCCAGCGCCACCGCCCGCGACTGGCTCAGCCGCTGTACCGGGCCGGACTGGTCGCGCAACTCCCAGTTGCGGTTGTCGATGGTGGCGACGGTGCCGGTGCGCATGATGCGTTTCAGCTCGTAGCCCTCCAGCTGCGTGACCTCCGCCACCGCCTCCTGCAGCGCGATCTGGATCTCGGCCAGCGCGGGGATAGGCACCCAGACCGGCAGATCCTCGTTCAGCACATTGTCCTCGCGCAGATACGCATGCGCCAGCACGAAATCCCCCAGCCGCTGGGTGGTGCGCAGCCCGGCGCAATGCCCCACCATCAGCCAGGCGTGGGGCCGCAGCACGGCGATATGGTCCGTGGCCGTCTTGGCGTTGGACGGCCCCACGCCGATGTTGACCAGCGTCACCCCCTGCCCGCCCGCGCGGATCAGGTGATAGGCCGGCATCTGCGGCATCCGCCCCGGCGCCGGCAGCGGCGCGCCGGCCTCCCGGATCACCGCATCGCCGGGCCCCACGAAGGCGGTGTAGCCGCTGGCGGGATCGGCCAGCGCGGCCCGGGCAAACGCCTCGAACTCGTCGACATAGAACTGGTAGTTGGTGAACAGGACGTGGTTCTGGAAATGCTCGGGCGCGGTCGCGGTGTAATGCGCGAGCCGCGCCAGCGAATAGTCGATGCGCTGGGCGGTGAAGAGCGCCAGCGGCATGGTCCCGTCGGGGTGCCGCAGCCGCTGGCCGTTGACGATGTCGTCGTTCGTCGTGGCCAGGTCCGGCACGTCGAACACGTCGCGCAGCGCAAACCCCGCCCCCTCCTGCGGCACGACGAATCCCGGCCGGCCCGACAGCGCGAAGTGGATGGGCATCGGCGTGTCGGACGGCCCAACCGTGACCGGCACCCCATGGTTGCGCAGCAAAAGCCCGATCTGCTGCTCCAGATAGCTCGCGAACAGATCCGGCCGGGTGATGGTGGTGGCATAGGTCCCCGGCTCGGCCACATGGCCAAAGGACAGCCGGCTGTCGGCTGCGGCAAAGGAGGTCGTGGTCAGACGCACCTCCGGATAGAAGGCCCGGAACCGGGCCACCGGCCGGCCGCCCCCCATGGTCTCGGCAAACCCCTCGGCCAGATGCGCCGTCGCCTCGGCATACAGATCGCGCAGCCGCGCCACCGCCGCGGCGGCCTCGGTGAAGGCCTCGGCCGCGCGCGGGTCCGGCGTGCGGAGCGGCAGCGCGGCGGCAGGAGGGGCCGGGCGCAGGTTCATGCCGCCCCCCCCACCAGCGTGTCGGTGAGCTGGAACCGCGTGACATCCACCAGCCCGAGGTCCGAGATCCGCAGCTCCGGGATCACCACCAGCGCCAGCAGGGAATGCTGCATGAAGGCGTTGTTGAGCGTGCAGCCCGCGTCGCGCATGGCGGCCCCCAGCGCGTCGGCGGC
>SKMM01000206.1 GCA_007121055.1 Paracoccaceae bacterium
GCCGAGGTCGCCCGCGCGGTGCGCATCCCCGTGGCGGCCGGCGAGCGGCTGACCACCCGCGCCGAGTTCGCGGCGCTCCTGCGCGCGGGTGGGGCGGCGATCCTGCAGCCCTCGCTCGGTCGCGCCGGCGGGCTGTGGGAGGGGCGCAAGATCGCCGCCCTCGCCGAAGCCTTCGGCGCCCAGGTCGCCCCGCACCTCTACGCGGGCCCGGTGGCCTGGGCGGCCTCGGTCCACCTCGCCACGACCCTGCCGAACCTGCTGATGGTCGAGACCATCGACAGCGGGTTCCACGCAGCCCTGATCGGCGGGGCCCTGCGCGCCGAGGACGGCCACATCCGCCCGCCCGACACCCCCGGCCTCGGCATCGCCGTGGACGAAGCCCTCGCCCGCGCCCACCCCTGGACCGGCACCCGGCTGCATCTGGAGATGCAGGAAGCGCCCTGCAACCACACCGCCCCCAACCGATTCGCCGGGGGCGCCCCGCCCGAGGGCTGATCCCGCCTCGGACCGGGCGCCGTCGCCGCACCCGGAATGGCACCGCGCCGGTCCCGGTCCCCCCCGCCCGAACGATGCGACGGCCGGGTCACTCCACCGGCGGCACCCGGGCGAGGTAGGCGGCGATGGCGTCGAGGTCTTCGCGCGGCAGCTGGCCGAGGCTGGCGACCACCGCGGCCATGGTCCCGCCGGCGGTGTCGAAATCCGGAGTAAAGCCCGATGAAAGGTAGCCCGCGACCTCGGACTGCGACCATGTGAGGGTGGCGGGCGTGATGCCCGGGATGCGCCCGTCGCCGGAGGGGTTCGGGGCGCCCGCAAGCCAGCGGTCGCGGTCCAGTCGGCCGAAGCGGTCGCGCGGGGTATGGCATTCGGCGCAATGCGCCAGCGCCTCGGCGAGGTAGCGCCCGCGCGCCTCCGCCTCGGTCAGATCGCCGGTGACGGCCCAGCCGTCCTCCAGCGCCATCCGTTTCCACAGACCCACGCCGCGGCGAATCGAGTAGGGGAAGCGCAGGTCGTGGGGGTCGTTGGCGCGGTCCGAGGCGGGAAGGGTGTCCATGAAGGCCTTCAGGTCGACGATGTCCTGCAGCTCGGCCAGCCGGTAGGAGGGGTAGGGGAAGGCGGGGTAATAGTGCCGCCCGTCCGGCGCCACGCCCTGCATCGTGGCACTTGCGAAGGCCGCGAGGTCCCAGCCGCCGATGCCCCGGTCGGGGTCGGTGGAGATGTTTGGCGCGGCGAAGCTGCCGAACTCGGTCTCGAAGCGCCGGCCGCCGGCGAGGACCAGCCGATCCTCGCCCCGCGCGCCGGGGGCCGCGTGGCACGAGGCGCAGCCGGTGGCCCAGAAGATGGCCTCGCCGGCCTCCGGGTCGGGCTGCAGCGCCGCCAGCGCTTCCTGCGTGTCGCGGGGCAGGGGGTCGGCGCGGGTCAGCCCGATGAAGGCCGCCGCACCGATCAGCGCGACGACCCCCAGACCCAGAGCGGTGCGGGACGTCACCACGGCCATGCCGTCCTCCCGCAGGCACGGGCTGCCAGGCGGTCAGGCCCTGACCCGAACCGGACCTGAACAGACATCATTCTGGCGCCCGGTTCGCCTCGTGGCAGGCCGAACAGGCCGCGCCCACCGGACCCAGCGTGGCCCGCAGCCCGTCCAGATCGGTGCCCGCCGACCCTTCGAGCCCTGCGACTGCCTGCTGCAGGTCGCTGAACTTCGACGCGAAATCCTCCAGATCGTCCCAGATCGCGGGCAGGGCGCGGGTGCCCTCGATGGTGGCATTGTCCGACCCCTCGGGCCACAACCGGGCCTGATCCACCGACACCAGCGCCGCCAGATTCGCGGCCGCAACGCCCGCGGCATCGGCATCATAGTCGATGTTGCCCTGCGCCATCTGCACGAGCGGGCCCAGGTTGAAGGCGTAGAGCTTGAACTGGCCCTGCCGGGCCTCGACCGCGGGGGTGACATCGGCCAGCGCGGCCCCGGCGGCGAGGGTAAGCCCGAGGGCTGCGGCGGAGATCATGGTGTGGCGCATGGAAGGCTCCCTGTGGTTGTGCCGCAGCACCCTATCACGGCGGAGCCGCGCAACAAACCTGCGGATTTCACGACGGATTTGCGACGCGCGCGCGCCGGGCCGGGGTCCCTGCGCAGCATTCCCGCGCCTCACCACATCCGTCGGCCGCCCCCCGAATTGGGCGTCAGCGCTTCGGGCCAGCCCCAGATCAGTTCGATCCCCAGCAGCACGAAACAGGCCACAACCACCGCCAGCACGAATTTCACCATCCGCTCTGACGGCGGGCGGCGCACCCAGGCCGCCATGCGCACCAGCCAGTAGGGGGTCACGGCCCGCCCCCCGTCAGCCCGTGAACCGCACCTTGCCGATGTGCGGCAGGTTGCGGTCGCGCTGGGCATAGTCGATGCCGTAGCCCACCACGAACTCGTCGGGGATCTCGAAGCCGGTCCAGCGCGCGCGCATGTCCACCTCGCGCCGCGACGGCTTGTCGAGCAGCGCGCAGACCTCCAGCCGCCGCGGGCCCCGGGCGCGCAGCAGCCGCTCGACGTGGCTGAGCGTGAAGCCCGTGTCGACGATGTCCTCGACCACCAGCACGTCGCGGTCCTGGATCTCGCCCGAGAGGTCCTTGAGGATGCGCACTTCGCGGCTCGACTGCAGCCCCGAGCCGTAGGAGGAGGCCTCGAGGAAATCCACCTCCACCGGCAGGCGCAGCTCGCGCACCAGATCCGCGATGAACACGAAACTGCCGCGCAACAGCCCCACCACCACCAGCTTGTCGGTGTCATGGAAATGCGCGGTGATCTCGCGCGCCAGCCCCTCGACCCTTGCGGCGATGGACTTGGCCGAGATCATCTCGTCGATGACATAGCCCGGTCGCTCGGGCATGATCGGGGTGGAGGAGGAGACGGCGGGGGAGGGGGGTTGCGTCATGTCGGACCCTTGATTTCGCCGCGCCATTCTACGACATGCACCGCCACTGTCACGCAAGGGAAGATTTCCTGTATGCCGGTCCACGAGGAACACCGCGACCTGCCCTACGGCGCCGACCAGATGTTCGATCTGGTGGCGGATGTGGCGCGCTATCCCGAATTCCTGCCCTGGACGGCCGCGGCCCGCATCCGGTCGCGCCGGCCGTTCCCCGGCGGCGAGGTGATGGAGGCGGACCTCGTGATCTCCTTCAAGGTCTTCCGCGAACGATTCGGCAGCCGGGTGACGCTGTGGCACGCCGACCGGGCGATCCAGACCGAATACATCGACGGCCCCTTCCGCTACATGAAATCCCACTGGCGCTTCACGCCGAAGGAGGACGGCGGCTGCAAGGTCGATTTCAGCGTGGATTTCGAGTTCCGCAACGCGATCCTGCAGCGCCTGATCGGGGTGGTGTTCAACGAGGCTATGCAGCGGATCGTGCGCGCGTTCGAGCGGCGGGCCGAGGATCTCTATGGCCACGGGGTGCGGCACCGCGCAGGGGGATGACGGCCAAGGTCTGCCTGCGGCCTCTGGACACGGGCCGGGCGCCGCCTAGCTCCGGGGTCGGGAAACGATGACCCGGAAGTGACCTGCCGGAGCGAGCATGAATATCCATACCCCCGAGATCGACCGCAAACCGTCTCGCGCCGAGGCCGCCGCGGCCCTGGCACTTCTGAACAAATGGGCCGGCAAGGCCAGCGATGCGGAGATCTCCGGCCTCGATGCGCGCCTGCTGGCGCTGGTCGATGCGCCTGCCCCAAATCCCGCCTACCCCGATTTCCGCCGCGACTACCCGGCGGAGTTCCGGGTCGACGAGGCCTACAAGGCGGCCCTGCCCGATCTGCAGAACGGGCCCGCCAGCCTTATCCGCGGGGCCCGCGCGCAGATCCAGCATGTCGGCATCTCGAACTTCCGGTTGCCCATCCGGTTCCACACCCGCGACAACGGCGACGTCACGTTGGAGACCTCGGTCACCGGCACCGTCAGCCTGGAGGCGGAGAAGAAGGGCATCAACATGAGCCGGATCATGCGCAGCTTCTATGCGCATGCCGAACGCACCTTCAGCTTCGAGGTGATCGAGGCCGCGCTCGACGACTACAAGTCCGACCTCGAAAGCTTCGACGCCCGCATCCAGATGCGGTTTTCCTTCCCGATGAAGGTGCCGGCACTGCGCTCGGGCCTGTCGGGCTGGCAGTATTACGACATCGCCCTGGAGCTGGTGGACCGCGACGGCGTACGGCGGCGGTTCCTGCACCTCGACTATGTCTATTCCTCGACCTGCCCCTGCTCGCTGGAGCTGTCGGAACACGCGCGCGCCACCCGCGGACAGCTCGCGACGCCGCATTCGCAGCGCTCCGTGGCCCGGGTGTCTGTAGAGATCCTGCCCGGCGCCTGCCTGTGGTTCGAGGATGTCGTGGAGCTGTGCCGCGCGGCCGTGCCCACCGAGACGCAGGTGATGGTCAAGCGCGAGGATGAGCAGGCCTTTGCCGAGCTCAACGCCGCCAACCCGATCTTCGTCGAGGATGCGGCGCGGCTGTTCTGCGCGGCGTTACGCGGCGACGGACGGATCGGCGATTTTCGGGTGGTGGCGAGCCACCAGGAATCGCTGCACAGCCATGACGCCGTCAGCGTGCTGACCGAGGGGCCGACCTTCGCGGCCGACAGCCTCGACCCGCGGCTGTTCGCGACCCTGTTCCACGTCGGCTGAGGCCGTCCTGACGGGGGCGCGGGGGGCGGTGCACCATGCGGGCGTGGCTCCCACCCACCCGCC
>SKMM01000079.1 GCA_007121055.1 Paracoccaceae bacterium
GTATTCTTTGAGCCGCGTCCCAAAAGGCCTGCGTGCCGCCCATTCGCCGGGCAGTTTCTGCGGACGCGGGCACCCTCACGACCCTGACCGCGATCCTGCGCGGCGCCCGGGCGCTCTGCCCCGCCGTCCCCATCACAGGGCACCTGCCGGCGTGGGTATCGCCCGCCGTCTCCGTCCGAGACACCGCCCAAGCCGAGGCCAGCGCAGGCCCACGACCGGCGCCGGCATCCACCCAGCCACCAGGCACAGCCCGTACCCCCACGCGCGGGAACAGTCGCGCGACGGCCAAAATCGTCCTTCGGGCGCCCCGCGCCCTGCCCGTCCGCAGGCAGGCAAGCTGTGAAAAGCACCTCGGCGCCAAGCCTCGGGCCGCGGGCCAGACCATCGCCGCGCAAACACGCCCAGACGCACAGGAGACCGCCCCCCGGACGCCCGCAAGCCGTGCCTGCCCGTCACATCCGCTGCCATGCCCACAGGCCATGCCGGCTCCGCCCTCACGGGCCTTGCCATCCCGGGCCACCCGTGGGACAGGCACGCTCCATCGGGCTCACGAAGGGGTATCGGCCATGGAGATCCGCGAGGCGCTCACCTTCGACGACGTGCTGCTGGTGCCGGCGGCCTCCAGCGTGCTGCCGTCCGATGCCGATACCGCCACCCGCATCACCCGGACGGTCCGGCTGAACATCCCGCTGCTGTCCTCGGCCATGGACACGGTGACCGAGGCGCGCATGGCCATCGCCATGGCGCAGGCCGGCGGGATCGGCGTGATCCACCGCAACCTGGAGCCCGACGCGCAGGCCGACGAGGTCCGCCGGGTGAAACGCTTCGAATCGGGCATCATCTTCGACCCCGTGACGCTGACCCCCGACCAGACCCTGGCCGACGCCAAGGCATTGCAGGACCGCTATAACGTCACCGGCTTTCCGGTGGTGGACCGCGACGGCCGGGTGCTGGGGATCGTGACCAACCGCGACATGCGCTTTGCCTCCGACAGCTCCACCCCGGTGCGGGTGATGATGACCTCGGACAATCTGGCGATCCTGCGCGAGCCCGCCGACCGTGCCGAGGCACGCAGCCTGATGGAGGCGCGGCGCATCGAGAAGCTGCTGGTCACCGATGGCAAGGGGCGGCTGACCGGCCTCCTGACGCTGCGCGACATCGACCGGGCGGTGCTGAACCCGCAGGCCAGCAAGGACGATCTGGGCCGGCTGCGGGTGGCTGCGGCCACCACCGTGGGGGATGCGGGTTTCGAGCGGTCCATGGCGCTGGTGGAGGCCGGTGTGGACGTGGTGGTGATCGACACCGCGCATGGCCATTCCGCAGGCGTGGCGCGGGCGGTGGAGCGGATCAAGGCCGCGTCCAACGCCGTGCAGGTGATCGCGGGCAATGTCGCCACGGCCGAGGGTACGCGCGCCCTGATCGACGCGGGCGCGGATGCGGTGAAAGTGGGCATCGGGCCCGGCTCCATCTGCACCACGCGGGTGGTCGCGGGCGTGGGCGTGCCGCAGCTGACGGCGGTCATGGATGCCGTGTCGGCGGCGGGCGACGTGCCGGTCATCGCCGATGGCGGCATCAAGTATTCGGGCGATTTCGCCAAGGCCATCGCCGCGGGCGCCTCGGCGGCCATGGTGGGCTCGGCCATCGCCGGCACCGACGAGGCGCCGGGCGAAGTGATCCTCTACCAGGGCCGCAGCTACAAGAGCTACCGCGGCATGGGCTCTCTGGGCGCCATGGCCCGCGGCTCGGCCGACCGTTATTTCCAGAAGGACGCGGCCTCGGACAAGCTGGTGCCCGAAGGCATCGAGGGCCAGGTCCCCTACAAGGGCTCGGCCGCGACGGTGGTGCACCAGCTGGTGGGCGGGCTGCGCGCGGCCATGGGCTATACCGGCAACCGCACTATCGAGGAGATGCGCTCGGGCTGCCGCTTCGTGCGCATCACCGGCGCGGGGCTGCGCGAAAGCCACGTCACCGACATCCAGATCACCCGGGAAAGCCCCAACTACCGCGGCGGCTGACGCCCGCTGCCCTCCGCATGCCTTGAAACCCGGGCCCGCTGCGGATACCTACCCCCAATCGGCGCGAGATCGCGCTTCCATTTCCCTGCGCAGGCGCGAACCCCATGACCAACCCCTTCCAGTTTCTCCAGCAGGTGCGGGCCGAAACCTCCAAGGTGGTCTGGCCCACACGGCGCGAGGTGCTGCTGACCACGGTGATGGTGTTCATCATGGCCGCCCTCACGGCCGTGTTCTTCTTCTTCGTGGATTGGGTGATCCGCAGCGCGCTGTCCTTCGGCCTCGGCCTGGTGGGCTGACGCCCGCCGTTCCGGACGGTATCCGCCCTTGCGCGCCCCGGCGGGCGCGTGTATTCGAGGCGCATCTCCAAAATCCCGGATCCGGCGGCGCTGCGGCGCTCCCGACGCCGTGGAGGCAAGGACACACAGGCGAAAAGGTGACCCCCGGCATGGCCAAGCGCTGGTACTCCGTGAGCGTGCTCTCGAACTTCGAGAAGAAGATCGCCGAGCAGATCCGCACCGCCGTGGCCGACGCGGGGCTTGAGGAGGAGATCGAGGAGGTCCTCGTCCCCACCGAAGAGGTCATCGAGGTCCGCCGCGGCAAGAAGGTCACCTCCGAGCGCCGCTTCATGCCCGGCTATGTGCTGGTGCGCATGGAGATGACGAACCGAGGCTATCATCTGATCACCTCGATCAACCGCGTCACCGGCTTCCTCGGCCCCCAGGGCAAGCCGATGCCTATGCGGGACGAGGAGGTGAACCAGATCCTCAACCGCGTGCAGGAAGGCGAGGCCGCCCCCCGCACCCTGATCCGCTTCGAGGTGGGCGAGCAGGTCAAGGTCACCGACGGCCCCTTCGAGGGCTTCACCGGCTCGGTCGAGGAGGTGGACGAGGATGCTGCCCGCCTCAAGGTCATGGTGTCGATCTTCGGCCGCGCCACCCCGGTCGAACTGGAGTTCACCCAGGTCACCAAGGGTACGTGAGGCCTCCTCCCAGCCTCGGGTCGGCGCAGCACAGGAGGATCAAGACATGGCGGAGACAGGCGCGACGGCGCTGACAGGGGATAAGAACACCGCCGGACGGATCGCTGGGGGACCGGACGGCAGCGGCGTGGTCAAGATTGTCCTGATTTCGACCAATGCCGGCACCAATATGGGCGGCGAGGCGATGAAGACCTTCCAGTTCTTCCGCGAGTTGCTCCGGCAGGGCTTCGACGCAGTTCTCGTGACCCATGCCCGCAACCGCGCCGAGCTGGAGGCGACCTTCCCGACCGAGCGCCTGATCCTGGTGGAGGACACGCCGCTGCAGGTCTGGGCCTGGCGCAACAAGGTCATGGGGTTGTTGCCGCTGTATTTCCACCTGAAGGTGGCGCGACTGGTGCGCGCGCGTTTCGATCCGGCGCGAACGGTACTGCATTACCTCTGCCCGGTCTCGCCGGTGGCGCCGCGGTTTCCGCCGCGAGGCTTCAAGGTCATCATGGGGCCGTTCACAGGCAACATCTACTTCCCAAAGGTGTTTGCGGACAAGATGACCCGGAGGCAGCGGTTGGCCTCCTGGCTGCACATGCCAACGCAAAGGCTGCTGGGTCTGGTGCTAGGGGACAAGCGGCGCGCCGACCGGGTGCTGGTATCTGGCTACGAGCGCACGCGGGCGTCGCTGATCGCGGCGGGCTGCGATCCGGCCCGCCTCGTGGATGTGGTGGATTCCGGCGTGTCCGAAAGGATCGCAGCCCGACCCCGCATCCACCACGAAGGCGTCAACCCGCACTTTGTGAGCTCCGGACGGCACGATCTGCACAAGGGGTTCCACCTGTCGCTTATGGCGCTGGCGCGGACGCGGCCAGATATAACGCTGACGATCTTCGGTGACGGAATGATGCGGCCAAGGCTGGAGTCGCTGACTGACCGACTGGGGCTGCGCGACCGGGTGCGCTTTGAGGGTTGGCAGGACCATGAGGTGCTGTTGGAGCGGCTGCGGGATTTCCGCGGCTATGTATTTCCGTCCATGGCCGAGGCCAACGGGATCGTAGTGCAGGAGGCGATGATGCTGGGCCTGCCGGTGATCGCGCTGCGCTGGGGCGGGCCGATGATGCTGGGCGATGCCGGCACCGCCCACATGATCGAGGTGACCACCGAGGAGGCGGTCATCGACGGCATCGCCCGCGCCATGGAGCGGCTGGCGCACGACGGCGCCCATGCCGAGTCGCTGTCGCAGGCCGCCCGCGCCCGCGCCGAGGCCCGCGACTCCTGGGACCGGGTCGCGGCCAGCTGGACCGCCGAATATGCGGCCCTCATACCCGGCGCCGAGCGCCCCGCCTGCGCACCGGGGAACGGCGCGCCCTGAGGGGCACGGCCGGCTCGTCTAACCGTTTCCCGGCCCGGGCGGGGGGGAGCGGACGGAGGCGGTAGCCGTCGGGGCGTCGTCGGGGGCTTGACGCGGGGTACGGGAACGGCTAGCGCGCACGCCTGGGAGGCAATGGGCCTCCATTCCGTCGTGGGAGGCGGCCGGGGCGCGCCCCGGGGCCGGACCACGCCAGACAGTGCCGCGGCGGACGCGTCCTCTGCGGGTCAGGACAAGGAGACGGCCAATGGCCAAGAAGGTAATCGGGCAGCTCAAGCTGCAGGTGAAGGCGGGGCAGGCCAACCCCTCGCCGCCCGTGGGCCCCGCCCTGGGTCAGCGCGGCATCAACATCATGCAGTTCTGCAAGGACTTCAACGCCCGCA
>SKMM01000170.1 GCA_007121055.1 Paracoccaceae bacterium
CAACGGCCCGCTGGCGATCCGCGGCGGCGGCACCCGGCCCGTGGGCCGGCCGGGCCGCGGCGAGGCGCTGTCCACCGCCGGCCTGACCGGCGTGCGCCTCTACGAGCCCGGCGCGCTGACCCTCGTGGTCGGTGCCGGCACGCCGGTGGCCGAGGTCGAGGCGCTGCTCGCGGCCGAGGGCCAGCGGCTGCCCTTCGAGCCCATGGACCACCGTGGCCTGACCGGCACCACGGGCACGCCCACCATGGGCGGCATGGTGGCGGCCAACGCCTCGGGGCCCCGGCGGGTGCAGGCCGGGGCCTGCCGCGACAGCATGATCGGCGTGCGCTTCGTGGACGGCACCGGGGCGGTGGTCAAGAACGGCGGGCGGGTGATGAAGAACGTCACCGGCTATGACCTTGTCAAGCTGCTGGCGGGGTCCTGGGGCACCCTGGGCGTGCTGACCGAGGTCGCCTTCAAGCTGCTGCCTGCGCCGCCCGCCGCGGCGACGCTGCGGCTGGAGGGGCTTGACGACGGCGCGGCGGTGAAGGCGATGGCGGCGGCGCTGACCTCGCCCTTCGAGGTGTCGGGGGCGGCGCATCTGCCGGGTCGGGGGACGTATCTGCGGCTCGAGGGGCTGGAGGCGCAGGTGGCCTATCGCGCCGGCCGGCTGGCCGAGCGGCTGGCGCCCTTCGGCGCGGCGGAGGTGGAGCGGGATCCCGAGGCGGTGGCCGCCACCTGGGCCGGCATCCGCGACGTGGCCGCGTTCCATGGTGCGCCGGGGGATGTGTGGCGGGTCTCCGTCAAGCCCTCGGACGGGCCCGAGGTCGCTGCGCGCGCGCAGGCCGAGGCGGTGCAGTATGACTGGGGCGGGGGGCTGGTGTGGCTGCGCGTTCCCGAAGGCACCGACCTGCGCGCCCGCCTCGGCGACCTGCCCGGCCACGCCACGCTGGTGCGCGCCTCGGCCGAGACGCGCGCCCGTCTGAGCCCCTTCCACCCCGAGCCCGCCCCGGTGGCGGCGCTGTCCTCCGCGCTGCGGGCCAGGTTCGATCCCCGCGGCATCCTCAACCCCGGCCTCATGGCCCCCTGAACGAGCCAAGACCCATGCTCCAGGTTCTCCCCGCCGTACTCGTGTCCATCGCCATCTTCGCAGGCTTCCTGTCCATGTCCGACCGCAAGCGCGGCACCGTGCTGGGGCAGGGGGTGCTTGTGGCCGGCGCGATCGTGTTCTTTGCCGGCATCGTCGCGGGCGGGCCGCTGGCCGGGATCTCGCCCCGGGCGCTGGCCTTCTTCGCCGTGGGGCTGCTGGCGGCCGGGTCGGGGGGAATGCTCTACCACCTCTATCTCGGCCGGTTCGAGGAGGTGATGACCGCCCGGGCGGTCTTCGTCGCCGTCTATGTCGGCCTCGCTGCGCTCTATGCGCTGATCTTCCTCATCCTGCTCTGACCAGACCCCTGACCCCAGCCCAGACCGTCGAGGCGCCATGCAGACGAACTTCACCGCCGACCAGCTCCGCGACCCCGACACCGCGCGCTCCAACGAGGTGCTGCGGGCCTGCGTGCATTGCGGCTTCTGCACGGCGACTTGCCCGACCTATCAGGTGTTGGGGGACGAACTCGACAGCCCGCGCGGGCGCATCTACCTGATCAAGGACATGCTGGAGACCGGCCGGCCGGCGGACGAGAAGACCGTCAAGCACATCGACCGCTGCCTGTCCTGCCTCGCCTGCATGACCACCTGCCCCTCGGGCGTGCATTACATGCACCTGGTGGACCACGCGCGGGCCTATATCGAGGAGACCTACAAGCGGCCGTGGATGGAGCGGCTGCTGCGCGGTATTCTGGCGCAGGTGCTGCCCTATCCGGGCCGGTTCCGGCTGGCGCTGCGCGGGGCGCAGATCGCCCGGCCCTTCAAGGCGCTGATGCCCGATGTCCGGCTGCGCGCGATGCTGGAGATGGCGCCGCGGACGCTGCCGGCGCCCAACCCCAACGATGCGCCGCAGGTGTTCCCCGCCCAAGGCGCGCGCCGCATGCGCGTCGCGCTGCTGACCGGCTGTGCCCAGCGGGTGCTCAACACCGACATCAACGACGCCACCATCCGGCTGCTTACCCGGCTCGGCTGCGAGGTGGTGGTGGCGCGCGGCGTGGGCTGCTGCGGGGCGCTGACGCATCACATGGGCAAGGTTGCCTCCAGCCACGCGCTGGCCGGCGCCAACATCCGGGCCTGGGCGGCCGAGCGGAAGGGCGAGGGGCTGGATGCGGTGGTGATCAACACCTCGGGCTGCGGCACCACGGTCAAGGATTACGGCCATATCTTCCGCAACGATGCGCTGGCCGAGGATGCCGCCATGGTCTCGGGGCTTGCCTGCGACATCTCGGAACTGCTGCAGCGGCTGGAGATCCCGGAGGGGCCCGCGCGGGGGATGCGCGTGGGCTATCACGCCGCCTGTTCGCTGCAGCACGGCCAGCAGATCAAGTCCGCGCCCAAGGCGCTGCTGAAACGCGCGGGGTTCGAGGTGGTGGAGCCGGCGGAGTCGCATCTGTGCTGCGGCTCGGCCGGGACCTATAACCTGATGCAGCCCGAGATCTCGGCCCAGCTCAAGGACCGCAAGGTGCGCACGCTGGAGGCGAAGAAGCCGGATGTCATCGCCACCGGGAACATCGGCTGCATGATGCAGATCGGCAGCGGCACCGGCGTGCCGGTGGTCCATACGGTCGAACTGCTGGACTGGGCCACCGGCGGGCCGAAGCCGCGGGCGTTGGCGGCCTGAGCCGGCCCGGGTTGCATCCCCGGCGGGGGCGGGCGAGACAGCCTGCCGAGGACCAACCCGGGGGGCAGGGGCGATGAAGGCATTTCTCGACGACCGGCAGCGGCGGCACGATCCGCAGCATTTCATGGCCAACGGCACCCGCCTGCCCAGCCCTGAAAAGCCGCAGCGGGTGGAGGTTCTGAAGGCCGGCGCGGAGGCCGTGGGCTGCGTCTTCGCGTTGCCCGAGGACCGCGGGATGGGGCCCATCGCGGCGATCCACAGCGCCGAGTATTTGCATTTCCTGCAGACCATCCACACCCGCTGGCAACGCATCGAGGGCGCAAGCGGCGAGGTCATTCCCAACATCCACCCTGACCGGCGCGGCGCCTCCTATCCGCGTTCGGCGGTCGGACAGGCCGGGTATCACCAGGCCGACACCGCCTGTCCTATCGCCGCCCACACGTGGGAGGGCGCCTACTGGTCCGCGCAATCGGCCCTGGCGGCGGCGGCCGAAGTGGCGGGCGGCGCGCGTGCGGCCTATGCGCTGTCGCGTCCGCCGGGACACCATGCGTTCGGCGACATGGCGGGGGGGTTCTGTTTCCTCAACAACTCGGCCATCGCGGCGCAGTGGCTGCTGGCGCGGGGGTGCCGGCCGGCGGTGCTGGACGTGGACGTGCACCATGGCAACGGCACGCAGGGCATCTTCTATGCCCGCGGCGATGTGCTGACGGTGTCGATCCATGCCGATCCGGCGCGGTTCTATCCGTTTTTCTGGGGCCATGCGCAGGAGCGGGGCGAGGGCGCGGGCCTAGGCGCGAACCTCAACCTGCCGCTGCCGCGGGGCACCGACGATGCGGCCTGGATGGCGGCGCTGGAGGTGGCGCTGGCGCGGGTGGCGGCCTTCGGGGCGGATGTGCTGGTGGTGGCGCTGGGCCTCGATGCCCATGAAGCCGACCCGTTCCAGGGCTTTGCCGTGACCACCCCGGGGTTCGAGCGCATCGGCGCAGCGCTGGCCGGCACCGGCTTGCCGCTCGTGCTGGTGCAGGAGGGGGGCTATCTGTCCGACGCGCTGGGCGCGAACCTGACGGCGGTGCTGCGGGGCGTGCAGGCCGGGCTGGAGTCCGGGTGCTGATCTCCTGTCTGGGGGCGCGTCGTGTGGTCCATGCGCCGGCGCGTCCCCGCCCTCCACTGCGTCCTTGGCCCGTGCGGTGGCATGGGTCGGCCCCATGCGGGAGGCGGTCGCGGTGAAGCTGCCGCCCTCCTCGGGGGGCGGGCGGGCGCCCGGGGCTCCCCTCGGTTGGCCCGCGGCGGAAAGCCCGGACAGGTCGGAAAACGTTAGGCGGGTCCCGGCTGGCGAGGGGTCTCACGCAGGCCGGTCTTGCGGCCGGCGCCGGCCACGCACGGTGCGACGCAAGCAGGGCGGGCCTCCCATCTTCGACAGTTCGGGGGGGTCTGGCGCCCGGGTTCTCTCCGGCTTCGTTTCCTCAATGGGTTGGCCCGGTGCGAGGGGGCGCTTGTGCCCATTATTGTCGTCACAAGACTCTCTCTAAAGAGATATTGAAAGCTGGCGGTCTAGGCAGTAGTGTCGCCAAGGAATGTACACGCGCATTACCAAGGCCGGAGGCCGCCAGTAGCTGCAGCTGGTCGAGTCGTTCCGAAACGGCGCCGGCAAGGTGCGCACGCGCGTCGTGGCCAACCTCGGGCGCCTCGATTAACTCACACCGGAGCGGCCTCGATCCGTTGATCAACGGGCTCAACCGGGCAGTCGGTCGGGCCGAGAACACCGCCTCCGAGGTCATCCAGGAGCCTGGCCGCAGCTTTGGCGATGTCTTCGCGCTCCACGAACTCTGGCGCGACCTCGGGATTGATGCGGCGCTGACGCGTGCGCTGCCGTCTGCGCGCAGGGAAATCGACGCCGAGGCGTTGGTGCGCGCCATGGTCTTCAACCGCCTGTGCGATCCGACCAGCAAGCTGGGCTGTCTGCGCTGGCTCGACACCGTGGCC
>SKMM01000412.1 GCA_007121055.1 Paracoccaceae bacterium
CGGTGATGTCCTCGCCCTCCATCGTGACGCGGCCTGAGGTCGGCGGCAGCACGCCCGCGATGACATTGAACAGCGTCGTCTTGCCCGCGCCGTTGGGGCCGATCAGCCCGGTGATCGAGCCCTTCGCCACCTCCAGCGAGGCGCCATCCACGGCATGGAAGCCGCCGAAATGCTTGTGCAGGTTCTCGACCCGGATCATGCCGCGCCCCCTTCACACAGTGCCTGAAAAACCAGCGGGACGGCCCGGCCACAAGCGACGGGGCCCGGAAGCGCCATCGGCGCCCCGGGCCCCAAGGCCATGGTCAGGCCTGAGGATCAGCGCATCTGGACGCGCACGAAGGCGCCGCCCTCGATGTTGTACTCCTCGTAGGTGCCAGCGGCTTCGCCGGGCGGCACCAGCTCCACTTCGGTGGCGCCGACGAAGTTGACCTCGCCACCCTCGGCGAGAATCTCCAGGCCCCGCGCCAGTTCGCCCGCCCCGATGACCTCGCCCGGCTCGTTGGCCACGCTCATGATGTTGGCGGCAATCCCCTCCGGCGTCGCTTCGCCCGCGGCCTGGGCCGCGAGCGCCAGCAGCGCCGCCGCATCATAGGCCTGCGCGGCGAAGGAGGTCGTGCCGTCGAAGCCGGCCTCCTCGGCCATGGCGAGGAAGGTGTCCATGCCCTCGCCCGCAGCCGACGGGATCACGCCGAAGCTGCCGTCCAGATCCGGCCCGATGGTGTCGATCAGGCTCTGCGCCCGCATCCCGTCGCCCAGCACGAAGGTGTCGAAGGCGCCCAGCTCGATGGCGGTCTGGATGATGCCCACGCCGCCCTGGTCGGCATAGCCGAACACCACCAGAACCTCGCCGCCGGCAGCCGCCAGCGCGCCCACTTCGGCCGAATAGTCGCCGCGGCCGTCCATGTGGCTGTCATTGATGGTGATGGTGCCGCCCATCTCGGTGAAGGCGGCGGCAAAGCTGTCCGACAGGCCCCGGCCGTAGTCGTTGTTGGTGAAGCTGACGGCGACGTTGCTGATCCCGCGCTCCATCAGCATCTCGGCCACGACCACACCCTGGCGGGCATCCGACGGCGCGGTGCGGAAGAACATGCCCTCGGAATCGAAGGTGGTGAAGGCGGGCGAGGTCGCCGACGGCGAGATCATCGGCACGCCGTTCGCCATCGCGACGTTTTCCAGCACCGAGCGGGTCACGCCCGAGCAGTCCGCGCCCATGATCGCCACGACATTGTCCGAGGTGATCAGACGCTCGGCCGAGGCATTGGCCGCCGAGCTGTCGATGCAGGTGCTGTCCCCACGCACGGCGTTGATGGTTGTGCCGCCCAGGAACAGGCCACTTTCATTGATCTCGTTCCACGCCATCTCGGCGGCAGCGGCCATGTTCGGAGTGATCGATTCGATGGGACCGGTGAAGCCGAGCAGGATGCCCATGTTCACCTCGTCCGCCCAGGCCCCCCCGGCGAGGGCGACCGAAGCGGCGCCGGCGAGCAACGTTTTTTTCATTGTCGTCTCCCTGATGTGACTCTCTGGCGCGGGACATTATCCAGAGGGTTTGCGAAAGAAAAGCGCTTTGCCGCGGGCCTGCGCCCCGCTCACAGGCCTGTCAGGCAGCCCCCGCGGGCCACGGCCTTGACAGGGGGCGGGGCACACGCGACCCCTCATGCACCCGCCCGCCTGGGCCTGACCTGCGAAAGGAGCCCCCGTGATTCCAGCCGCCAACCTCCCCCTCGCCGCCGCCCTGCCCGGACATGACCGGCTGGGTCGCAAACTCCTGCTCGTGACGTTGGGCTCGCTGCTGGTGGCCGCCGCGGCGCAGGTCTCGGTGCCGATGTGGCCTGTGCCCATGACGCTGCAGACGCTGGCCATTTCCGTGCTGGGCCTGACGCTGGGCGCGCGCCTCGCGGCCGCCGCACTGACCCTCTACCTCGTGCAGGGGGCGCTGGGCCTGCCGGTCTTCGCCGGGGGTGCTGCGGGTCTGCCCCATGTCTTCGGTCCGACCGGCGGCTTCCTCGTGGGCTTCGTCGGCATGGCCTGGCTGACCGGCCGGCTGGTGGAGGCGGGGCTCGGCCGCGGCCTGCTGCGCCTGTTTGCGGCCGCCGTCCTGCCCGCGCTCCTGCTGTTCGTGCCGGGCGTGCTGTGGCTCTGGGCCATCACGCCGCTGGCCCTTGACCAGGCCGTGATGCTCGGCGCGGCCCCCTTCCAGCTTGGCGGTCTCGTGAAATCCGCCCTGGCCGCGCTGATCGTCGCGGGGGGCTGGTCCGCCCTGCGCGCCCGTCGGCTCTGAACTACAGGTCCGCGCGCGTCAGCGCGCGGACCGCACAGGTTCATTGGTCAAGGGTCCTGGGCGCGCCGCTCAGGCGTCCTCGCGCAGACGGATACGACCCGCCGCGATCATGTCGCTGGGCCGCACCGGATAATCCCCGGAGAAACACGCATCGCAGTACTGCGGCGCCGAACCGTCGCGCCCCTGCGCCTCGCCCACCGCGCGATAGAGGCCGTCGAGCGACACGAAGCGCAGGCTGTCCACCTCCAGATGCCGGCCCATCTCCTCTTCGGACATGTTCGCCGCCAGCAGCTTCTCCCGATCCGGCGTGTCCACGCCGTAGAAACACGGCCACGAGGTCGGCGGGCTGGCGATGCGGAAATGCACCTCCGCAGCACCGGCATCGAGGATCATCTCGCGGATCTTGCGGCTGGTGGTGCCGCGCACCACGCTGTCGTCCACCAGCACCACCCGCTTGCCCCGGATCAGCGCCCGGTTGACGTTCAGCTTCAGCCGCACGCCCATGTTGCGGATCTGCTCGGTGGGTTCGATGAAGGTCCGGCCCATGTACTGGTTGCGGATGATCCCCATGGCAAATGGGATGCCCGAGGCCTGGGAGAACCCGATCGCCGCGGGCGTCCCCGAATCGGGCACCGCGCAGACCACATCGGCCTCCACCGGCGCCTCCCGCGCCAGTTCCGCGCCGATGGCCCGGCGGGTTTCATAGACCGACCGTCCGCCGAGGATCGAATCGGGGCGCGAGAAATACACATGCTCGAAGATGCAGAACCGCGGGCGCTTCGCCTCGAATGGCCGGTGCGACTGCAGCTCGCCGTTCTCGATCACCACCATCTCGCCGGGTTCCACCTCGCGCACAAGCTCGGCGCCGATGATGTCCAGCGCGCAGGTCTCGGAACTCAACACCCAGCCCTCGCCGAACCGCCCGATCACCAGCGGCCGCACCCCCAGCGCATCGCGCACCCCGATCAGCTTGGTGCGCGTCATGGCGACGATGGAGAACGCCCCCTCCACCCGCCGCAGCGCATCCTTCATCCGCTCGGGGATCGTCCGCTGGATCGACCGGGCCATCAGGTGGATGATGCACTCGCTGTCGGAGTTCGACTGGAAGATCGACCCCCGCTCTATCAGCTCGCGCCGCAGCGCGTCGGCGTTCGTGATGTTGCCGTTGTGGGCGATGGCCGCGCCCCCCATGGCGAATTCGCCGAAAAACGGCTGCACGTCGCGGATCTGGGTGGCGCCCTTGGAGCCGGCGGTCGAATACCGCACATGTCCGATTCCCAGCGGCCCCGGCAGCGTCTCCATCAGGCTCGCCTTGGTGAAATTGTCGCGCACGAGGCCGAAGCGATGGGCCGAATGGAAGCCGGTGCCCGCCTCGTGGGTGATGATCCCGCCGGCCTCCTGGCCCCGGTGCTGCAGCGCGTGCAGGCCCAGCGCCACGAAGCTGGCCGCATCCTGCAGGCCGGTGACGCCGAAGACGCCGCATTCCTCGTGCAGGCGGTCGTCCTCGAGCGGGTCGAAGGGATGTCGGGCAAGGTCGGGCATGGGGGCGGGGCTCCTCGGCCACGGGCTTGGGCGGGACATAACCCGCCCTCGGGGTGAAGTCACGCCACCCGCGTCACGGATCCGTCGTCTCCGCGAGCACGCCCAGCGCCGAGGTCAGAAGCTGGGCGGCCAGCCGCACCCCCTGCCCGTCGATGTCCTGCTCCGGCACCAGCTCGGTCAGCACCATCCCCGCCACGGTCCCCCGTGCCGCCACGGCGCGCAGCAGCCCCAGCACATCCGGGTAGCCCAGGCCGCCGGCCGCCGGCGCCATCACCGCCGGCATCACCCCGGGGTCCAGCACATCGACATCCAGCGCCACCACCACCGGCATCCCCTCGGGCAGACCGGCCAGCGCCGCCTCCACCCCGTCGCTCCGAAACGCCTCGGCCGGCACGATCCGGGCGCCCCACTCCCGCGCCGCCGCCAGATCCGCCGGCCGGGCCGAGCCCAGCCCCCGCGCGCCCACCTGCACCATCGCCGCGACCTGCCCCATCTCCGAGGCCCGCCGCATGGCCGAGGACAGGCCCCAGCGCTCCCCCTCGATCTGCTCGCGCCAGTCGATGTGCGCGTCGATCTGCAACACCGCCACGGGCCCATGGGCGTCGAAGCCCTGCAGCACCGGCACCACCACCGAACAATCGCCCCCCAGCACCACCGGCAGCGCCCCGGCACCCAGGATCTCGGCCACCGCCTGCCGGATGCGCAGCCGGTTGCCCGCCCCGTCCGCCGGGTCCAGCGCCAGATCGCCGCAATCCGCCACCGCGCCGGGCTCCCACCCGACCCGGCCCAGATCGAAGTTCACATGGCCCGCCAGTTCGGCCCAGCCCGCCGCCGCCGCCCGCAGCGCCGCCGGTGCCCGCGCCGCATAGGCCCCCTGCCCGCGATA
>SKMM01000056.1 GCA_007121055.1 Paracoccaceae bacterium
GGCGCTCCACCGCCTCGTCGCCGACCGGTTCGGCGAGCCGTTCTGAGCCGCGCCGCCCCACGCGCCCCCACCGAAAGGACCGCCATGGCCCGCGCCGGCATTCCCATCCTCGCCGTCCTGATCGACGCCGACAATTCCTCCCCGCAATGGGCCGAGGCGATCTTCGAGGAAATCGCCGCCCTGGGCGAGGCCTCGGTCCGCCGCATCTACGGCGATTTCTCGCGCCCCGCGCTCAAGGGCTGGAACGACCGCCTCGCCGCCCTCGCCCTCGTGCCGCATCACAGCCCCGCCAACACCGTGGGCAAGAACGCCTCGGACATCGCGCTGGTGATCGACGCCATGGACCTCTTGCACTCCGGCCGCTTCGACGGCTTCGTGCTCATTTCCTCCGACAGCGACTTCACCCGCCTCGCCTCGCGCATCCGCGAACAGGGCCTCGACGTCTACGGCATCGGCCAGCAGAAGACCCCGGAAGCCTTCCGCAAGGCCTGCAAGCGCTTCATCTTCGTCGAAAACCTCCTGCCGCCCTCCGAGGCCCCCCGCGCCGACCGCGAGCCGGCCCCGAAGAAGGCCCCCGCCGCCGATGCCGTCACCCTGATCGAACACGCCATGCGCACCATCGGCAGCGAGGATGAATGGTACTCGCTGGGCCAGATCGGACAGTTCATCGTCGCCGCCAACCCCGATTTCGACACCCGCAGCTACGGCTCGTCGAAGCTCTCCGACCTCGTCGCCAAGACCGGCCGGTTCGAGATGAAGCGGGGCGAGGGAAACCAGACCTTCCTGCGCCCCCGCGACTGACCGCCTCTCCCGCGCCGAGGCCCCCGCCGCCAACACGATCCCGCTCCCACCCCGCCCGCGCCCGAACCGTTCCGATCCGCGCCCGCCCGGTTGCGGGCCCGTGCCCTCGCCCATACTGTCCGCCCCGAACCGCTCACGGGGGAGGCCACAATGAGCATGACCTACGGCTTCGACACGCTCCAGATCCACGCAGGCGCCCGGCCCGACCCGGCCACCGGCGCGCGCCAGACGCCGATCTACCAGACCACCGCCTATGTGTTCCGCGACGCCGACCACGCCGCGGCGCTGTTCAACCTGCAGGAGGTGGGCTTCATCTACTCCCGCCTCACCAACCCCACCGTGGCGGTCCTGCAGGAACGCATGGCCACGCTGGAGGGCGGCGCGGGCGCGGTCTGCTGCGCCTCCGGCCACGGCGCGCAGATCATGGCGCTCTTTCCCCTGATGGGGCCGGGGAAGAACGTCGTCGCCTCCACCCGCCTCTATGGCGGCACGGTCACGCAGTTCAGCCAGACCATCCGCCGCTTCGGCTGGTCCGCGAAATTCGTCGACTTCGACGACCTCGACGCGGTCGAGGCCGCCATCGACGACGACACCCGCGCGGTGTTCTGCGAATCGATCTCCAACCCCGGCGGCTACATCACCGACCTCGACGCGATCTCGGCCATCTCCGACCGCGCCGGCATCCCGCTGATCGTCGACAACACCTCCGCCACGCCGTACCTGTGCCGCCCCATCGAGCATGGCGCGACGCTGGTGGTGAACTCGCTGACCAAGTTCCTGACCGGCAACGGCACCGTGGTGGGCGGCTGCATCGTCGATTCCGGCCGGTTTGACTGGTCGGCCTCGGACAAGTTCCCCTCCCTCTCCGCCCCCGAACCGGCCTATCACGGCCTGAAGTTCCACGAGACCTTCGGGCCGCTGGCCTTCACCTTCCACTCCATCGCCGTGGGCCTGCGCGACCTCGGCATGACCCTCAACCCCCAGGCCGCCCACTACACGCTGATGGGGATCGAGACGCTCTCCCTGCGCATGCAGCGCCACTGCGAAAACGCGGTCAAACTCGCGACCTGGCTCGAGAACGACCCCCGCATCGCCTATGTCACCTACGCCGGGCTCCCCTCCTCGCCCTGGCACCACCGGATGGACCGCATCTGCCCCAAGGGCGCCGGCTCGCTCTTCACCTTCTCGCTCAAGGGCGGCTACGAGGCCTGCATCAAACTCATCGACGCGGTCGAGATCTTCAGCCATGTCGCCAACCTCGGCGACACGCGCTCCCTGATCATCCACTCCGCCTCCACCACCCACCGGCAACTGACGCCCGAACAGCAGACCGCCGCCGGCGCCGCCCCCGACGTGGTGCGCGTCTCCATCGGCATCGAGGATCCCGACGACCTCATCGCCGACCTCGACCAGGCCCTCACCAAGGCCGGCGCCTGAGCGCCCCTGCCCGCCCCACGCGGCGTCGCGGCGCACCCCCGCCCCCTCCCGCGGGGCGGGCGGGGGCTTGCGCCCACGCCCCGCAAGGGCGACACTGGACCTCGAAGGGAGGCGCTTCATGCTCGAGATCAGCCCGCACAAGGTCGTCCACGTCATCTTCCAGGCCCGCCGCGAACGCGGCAAGGATGGCGGTCTGCGCGCCTTCATCGAAGGCCTGAACGAGGACGAACAGGCCCATCTCACCGCCATCGCCTGGGTCGGCCGCGGCGCCTTCGAGGCCGACGACTACGCCGACGCGGTGGAAACGGCCCTTGCCGAAAAGACCACCCCCACCGCCGACTACCTCATGGGCATGCCCCACCTGTCGGAAAACCTCGAAGCCGGGCTCGAGGCCCTCGGCATCGACGTCAGCGACGTCGAGGAGGATTTCCTCTAGCGCCCCCCCGGCCCGGGTCCCGTACCGCCCCCGAGAACGACGCGGCCCACGTGGTGGATCGAGGCCCAGCCCCGCCGCGGACAATCGCCCCCCGCCCCGGCTTGCGGAACCCCCTCTCCACCTCGCCCCCGGGCACACAGGGCCGCGCCCGACGCTGGGAGGGCGCCGCGAAACGCCTGCGCTACCGCGCTTTATCCAACCACACCCCTCCACCGGCTGCGCTCCGTGAAACGGTGCAAGGCGCCCTCCCGGCGGGAGGGTCGGGCGCGGCCCGGGCTGGTCGCCCGGGCCAGGGCTTGTGACCAGCGTGGCCGAAAGACCCGGCCATCGGTGCAGACACACGGCCCGCCCGGCCCGCGTCAATCCCGGGTGCTGCGGATCTCCTCCCAGGCGCGGTTGATGGCGACCATGCGCGCCTCGGCCAGCCGCACCGCCTCGGGCGGCAGGCCGCGGGCGATCAGGATGTCGGGGTGGTTGTCGCGCACCGCCCGCGACCAGGCCCGGCGCACCTCCGCCATGGGCGCGTCGGGCGCCACCTCCAGCACCTCGAACGGGTCGGCCGGCCGGTCGGGGACGAACTGCGCGCAGATGCAGCGGAAGGCCCGGTCGCTCAGCCCGAAGATCGCGGCCACCTCGCGCAGGAAGGCCTCCTCGGCCGGATCGAAACTCCCATCCGCCATGGCGATGTGGAACAGCCCCTGCAGCACCGTCTCCAGCACCCGGTCGCCGGGCCCGAACATCCGCGCAAGCCTGCGGGCATAAAGGTCGAACCCCGCCACATCCTGCCGCGCCAGGTCGAAGACCCGGCCGGCATTGGCCTCTTCCTCGGGCGGGATGTGGAACACCTCGCGGAAGGCCCGCACCTCGTCGCGCGTGACCGTTCCGCTGGCCTTGGCCATCTTGGCGCCCAGCGCGATCACCGCAATCGCGAAGGCCACCGTGCGCTCCGGGGGCGTGCGCAGGCGCGCGAACACCTCCGACAGCCCCTCGCCCCGCCCCAGCGCCGCCAGCGCCGCGGCGATGCGCGCCCATAGCCCCTGCGGGGGCGGGCCTGGGGGCGGCGTCATGGGATCGGCGGGGCTCATGCCCGGCCCCTACCCCGTCGCGGCGCCGCTGTCACCGGGGCAGTCCGGCCCCAGGGCGCGGCGCAGCAGCACGAGGTCATGGAACCGCCCGAACTTCCACCCCGCCTCCGGGATCACCCCCACCTCCACGAACCCCATCCGCCGATGAAAGGCGCGCGAGCCCAGATTCTCCGCCGTCACCGCCCCGATCAGGCTGCGGTGCCCGGCCTCGGCGGCGTGGGCCACCAGCGCTTCCACCAGCGCCGCCCCCACGCCCCTCCCCCGTGCCGGTGGCGCCAGATTCACCGTATGCTCCATTGTCCGGGCATAGCCCGGCCCGGGCCGGAACTGCGCATAGCTCGCAAAGCCCAGCACGCCGCCGGGGCCTTCGGCCACCAGAAACGCATGCCCCGCCCCCTGCCGCGCGGCGATCATGCCCGCCACCTCCTCCGCCTCCCGCGGATCGGGATGAAACGTCACCACCGTGTCCAGAATGATCGGCCGCCAGATATCGGCGATCGCCGCCGCATCCCCGGCCCGCGCCGGGCGCAGCTCAACCTCCATCGCCGGTCCCCAGATGCCGGCCGAAGAACGCCACCAGCCGCGCCCACAGCGCGGGCTCGGTGTCGAAGTCGAAGCCATGCCCCTGTCCCTCGGCCAGCATCAGCTCCGCCCCCGGCACCCGCGCCGCCATCCCCCGCGCCATCCCGGCCGAGGGCCACACCTCGTCCGCCGTCCCCGCCGACAGCAACAGCGGCACCGCAATCCGCTCCACCGCGATCGGCATGCCCGGCACCAGGTCGACCCCCGGCCAGCGCCACGCCCGCGCCGCCCCGGGATCGTCGTCCAGAAACCCACGCCCCGCCCGCATCGCCGCCGGATCGAACGCCGCCAGCACCCGGTCGGGCGCCGCATGCGCCGCCACCGCCGCGAACGGCCCTGCCCCCAGACTGGCCACCA
>SKMM01000316.1 GCA_007121055.1 Paracoccaceae bacterium
GCACGGTGGGGGCGGGCCGGCCGCGCTGGGGGCGGCCGCGGGGCCCGGCGTAGGCCGGAGGGCCGAAGAGCTCGGCGCGCAGGCGGGCGAATTCGGCGCCGTAATGGCTGCGCAGGCTGGCGTCGCCGATCCGGCCCAGGAGCGCGCGCAGGTCGCGGTCGAAGGCCGCGCGGCGCTCGGGGCTGTCGAGGACGCAGCCCTCCACGGCGCGGTCCCACAGCAGGCGGGCCATGGGGACGGCTGCGTCGATCAGCCGGCGCATGGCCTCCGGGCCGCCTGCGCGCAGCACGTCGTCGGGGTCCTGGCCCGCAGGCAGCAGCGCAAAGCGCAGGCTCTGTCCCGCCTCCATCAGCGGCAGGGCGAGGTCGGCGAGGCGAAGGCCCGCGCGCAGCCCGGCCTGGTCGCCGTCCAGCGCCACGATGGGTTCCGGGGCGAGGCGCCAGAGCATGCGGAGCTGGTCCTCGGTCACCGCGGTGCCCAGCGGGGCGACGGCACCCTCGAAGCCGGCCTCGGACAGCGCGATCACGTCCATGTAGCCTTCGGCCACGATCAGGGGCGCGCCCTTGGCGATGGCGCTGCGGGCCGGACCGAGGTTGTAGAGGTTGCGGCCCTTGTCGAAGAGCTCGGTCTCGCGGGTGTTGAGGTATTTGGCCTGCGCCTCGGCCGACAGCGCCCGGGCGCCGAAGCCGATGCAGCGGCCGCGTCCGTCGCGGATGGGGAAGGTGATGCGGTCGCGGAACCGGTCATAGGGGGAGCCCGTGTCGGGCCGGGTGGCGAGGCCGGCGGCGTCGATCAGGTCTTCGGCCACGCCGGCGGCGCGCAGATGGGTGAAGAGGGCGGTGCGGGCGGCGGGGGCATAGCCGATCTCGAACCGCTCCAGTGCCTTCTGCGTCAGGCCCCGACGGGTAAGGTAGTCGCGGGCCTGCGCGCCGGCGGCGGTGGAGAGCTGCAGCCGGAAGAAGCGCACCGCCTGGTCCATCACGCTCGCGAGTTTCGTGTGGCGGTCGATCTTTTCGGCGGCGCGGGGGTCGCGGGCGGGCATTGGCATTCCGGCCTCGGCCGCCAGCGCCTCGACGGCTTCCATGAAGCCCAGACCTTCGGCCTCGCGCAGGAAGTTCAGCGCGTCGCCCTTCGCGTGGCAGCCGAAGCAATAGTAGAAGCCCTTGGCGTCGTCGACGTGGAAGGACGGGGTCTTTTCCTCGTGGAACGGGCAGGGCGCCCACCAGTCGCCGCGGCCCGGGTTGGACTTGCGCGCGTCCCACAGGACCTTGCGCCCGACGATCCGGCTGATCGGCACGCGGGCACGCAATTCGTCGAGGAAACCGGGCGGGAGCGACATGGGTATGTATATCGGTTGCCCCTGCCCCCCTGTCCAGCCGGTTGCGCGTCCGACGGAGGGGCGTTCGGAGTGTTCATCCTTTTTTAACCAAGGTCGTCACAGGGGCTTGGTTTTGCGGCGATTCGCGGTAGATTCGTCTGCATGTTGGGTGTTCGGACGGGCTTGGCGCTTTCTGTAGGGGTGGTGGTCGCGCTGGCCGCCATCGGAAGCCTGCTGGAATAC
Source organism: Paracoccaceae bacterium (assembly GCA_007121055.1). GTDB lineage: Bacteria > Pseudomonadota > Alphaproteobacteria > Rhodobacterales > Rhodobacteraceae > Rhodobaculum. Next base: position 1,562 of record SKMM01000316.1, read on the forward strand.
GACGGTGCGGAGGCGCGCGGGGTGGCCATGCAGGGCGCCATCGTGGGGCCCGCGCGGGTCATCGACGGCGACACGGTGGAGATCCGTGGCACCCGCATCCGCATTCAGGGGATCGACGCGCCGGAGATGGACGACACCTGCCTGCGCCCCGACGGCAGTGCCTGGGCCTGCGGGGTCTGGAGCACCGAGGTCGCGCGGGAACGCTTCGGCGGCCGGACGCTGCACTGCGAGGACCTTGGCGAGCGGAGCTGGGGCCGGGTGGTGGGACGCTGCCTGTATGGCGACGTCGATGTCGCCGAGGCCATGGTCGAGACGGGGGCGGCGCGGGCCTGCCCGCGCTTTGCGCTGCAGCACGCCCATTCGCGCGGCTACATGGAAGTCGAGCAGTCCGCGGCCGCCGCGGGCCGGGGCATCTTCGACGGCACGCCGCCGCCTCTGGCGGGGTTCTGCCGGACCGGCGGGGGGGACCGGTCGGCCTCGGTGCAGGTGAGCGACCGGCGCGATTGCGTGATCAAGGGAAACATCAACGCCGAGGGCGAGCGGATCTACCACATGCCCGGCCAGCGCTTCTATGACGCCACGCGGATCAACGAGGCCGCGGGGCAGCGCTGGTTCTGCACCGAGGACGAGGCGCGCGCGGCGGGCTGGCGGCCAGCCCGGCACTGAGCCCGACCCTGAGCCCGGTCGTTATGCTGCGCAGGGCGTCTGTGCGCGAGCGGCGGGTGACAGGGCGGCGGGCGGGCGCCATATCCGGTGCGGGGTATCGGAGGCGCGCATGGACACTCCCGACAGGCAGGATCTGGAACACCGGGCGGGGCTGCCCGAGGCGCTGCGGGTACTTCTGCGCGACTACCCCCGCGACATCTGGGAGAGCCACCGGAACTTCGACGCGCTGACCCGGTTCTGGCTGCAGCGGCACATGATGTTCCGCGACCTGCTGACCAAGGTGCAGGCCGAGACCGAGGCGTTTCTGGACCGCAGGGCCGAGGCGCCGGCCTATGGCGGGCGCAGCGCGCGGCTGACGGGGTTCCTGCTCAACGAACTGCACGGGCACCACCAGATCGAGGACATCCAGTATTTCCCCGTGCTGTCGGGGTTGGAGCGGCGGCTCGCGCCGGGGTTCGAACTGCTGGACCGCGATCACCATGCGCTCGACGGGCATCTGCACGCGCTGGCCGAGGACACCAACGCCACGCTGCAGGCGATCGCCAGCGGGGACGGGGGGGCCGCGCGTGATGCGGCCGGGCCGCTGCACCGGCGGCTGGAGCGGTTCGCGGGCTTCCTCGACCGGCACCTGATCGACGAGGAGGAACTGGTGATCCCGGTGATCCTGCACCACGCGCCGCGGTTCTGAAGTGCGTCAGGCGCTGCGGAGGGCCTGCGCGTCCTGCCAGGCTTCGGTCCAGAGCGCGTCGATCCGCGCCAGTGCCCGGGCGTCGAGGCTGGCCTCCCAGTAGCGGCCCGAGGGGATGACCGCGCCGAGGCCGGCCTCGGCCTGCAGCGCCCGGGCGATGGCGGGTCCGGGCACGGGGCGGGGGCGGGCGTGCGGGGCGCCGTGGGGCGTCGCCCGGGCGAAGCTGAGGCGGGTCTTTTCGGTGGAGAGATTGACCATGGCGCAGCCCTGGCGGGCGGCCAGCAGTTCGAGACGGGCGGATTTGGCGTGGAGGTCCTGCAGCGTGGGGTCGGGGCGGAGCGGGTCGGCGGTGCCGGCGCCGTAGAAATGGGTCCGGCCCGGGGCATAGACCATGTCGCAGCCGAGATAGGCGATCACCGAGGGGCGCAGCGCGTGCAACGCCCAGTAGCCGGCGGTGAAGGCCATGGTGGCGCCGGCATAGACCACGCCGCCGAAGGCGTTGTTGGCGGGCAGGTAGTGGTCGGCGGTGATGGCGCGCTGGCCCGGGCCGTAAACGGCGGGGCGGCGGTCGGGCGGGAAGTCCTCGGGGAACACCAGATCGTCCCAGTCGGGGCGCACTGCCCAGGCGTTGTTGATCGCCACGATCCGGTCGAAGGGCGCGCGCGGCCAGTTGCGGCACTGCAGCACCGACGGGCCGCTGCCCAGCATCAACACACGCATCCTGCCCCCACCCCGGTGTGCCCGCCGCGCCGGTGCGGGGGCATCTGTGGAACTGGCCGGTCCGGCGCGTGCGATCAAGGCTCTTGGTCGCGGGGCGGGGCTTGGCGCGTCCTTTATGCCGCAGTGCGGCGGTCTGGCGGGGGGGGGGCTCAGTCCGGCCAGCGCCAGCCGCGGCGGCGGGGGACCTTCACGGCCAGCATGGGCTTGAGCCAGGGCGAGGCGAAGCGGTCGAGGTCGAGGGCCTCGTGGACGCCCACGGTTTCCTCGCCCCGGAAGGAGGTGCGGATGGCCGCGCGGGTGTAGAAGGGGGCGTCCAGCATCGCCTTGACCTGCCGGGGTTTGTAGCCTGGGTCGGCGCGGGTTTCCCGGCGCACGGCCCAGAGCGAGCGGGCAAAGCCGGTGCGGGGGGGCGGGTCGATGGTCTGCGCCGCGCCCTTGGCGTCGAACAGGACGCCCACCCCGAGGTCGCTGCCGTCGCGGCGGGTGGCGTCGTAGAAGCACACGGCGCCTTCGTCGGGGGTGCCCGCGCGGGTGGGGAAGCGGCCCCAGGTCCAGTAGCGGAAGTCGTCCTCCAGCGCGGCCGTGCCGAAATTTGCGTCGAAATAGCCGTGGCCCGACCAGGTCCAGCCGGGGCGGTCGATTTCGACCTCCACGCGCGAGACGGGGGCGAAGGGGCGCCAGATGTGGCTGCCGTCGGGGATGAGGGGCATCTCCACGGTGGAGATCGCCTTGGGGTGGACGGTGACGCGGCCGCGCAGGCGGCCGGGGTGGGGCAGGGTGGCCTCGTCGAACTCCACCACCAGCCGGTCGTTGTCCCAGGCGATGCGGGAGGGGCCGACGCGCATCTCGTCGGCGGACAGGCGCAGCGCGGCCTCGCCCCGGTCGGTCATGGTCCAGCGCCCGCCGCGGCCATAGGTGACGACATTGATGCAGCAGTGATCGGCGGGGTTCTTGCGCCCCGACCAGCGGTACCAGGGCGAGAACACCGAGCCTATGAAGGCGATGATCGAGATGGCGTAGGCGCCGCAGTCGCTGATCGCGTCGACATACCACCAGGC
>SKMM01000223.1 GCA_007121055.1 Paracoccaceae bacterium
CTCGGCCAGGGCGGCCTCGGGCAGCGGGTAGGGCACGAAATCCTCGGCGCCCAGGCGCAGGAGCTGGTGCAGGGCGCGCGGGCCCAGCGCCTCGGCGATCAGGATCACGCGCAGGCCGCGGTCGCTGGCGGCGCGGATCAGCGCCTCGACCTCCGACAGGCCGAGATCGTCCTCGCCGTCGATGGCCACGGCGAGAAACTCCAGCGCCTGGGCATCGGGATGGTCGAGGAAGGTGAGCGCATCGGCGAAGGACAGGTCGGACCAGGCCTTGCCCATGAGCCGCTCCATCTCGCCGACGAGCTGGTCGAAGCAGCCCACGTCGCGCGAGACGGTGCAGGCCCGGATCGGCGCGAGGTCGGGCTTGAGGGCCGCGGAGGATGTCATGCCGTCCTGTCCTTCCCTGCCCTGGCCAGCGGCCGGCTGTGTGAACGGGCTGGTGACGGGGTGCCGCCCGCCGCCCCGGCGCCCTGCCCTGCCGCGTCCGATGCCGGCCTTTGGTGCGTTGGCCCCTGGTGCATCGGCCCCTGGTGCGTTGACCCTTGGTGCATTGGCCTGTCCTGCGTTCGCCCGTGTCGCGTTGGCGCGTCTTGCCTTGGCCCGTGTTGCGGTGACGCGGTTGCGTCGGTGGTGCCTGCGTCCGTCCGTTCGGGCGCGGGAGGGCCGCGCCCGCCTTGGCCGGCGCCGGGGGGCGCGGCCGGGGGCCGGTCGCTCCGCCCGGCCATGCGGCCGGCGGGGGCGCGGTCCCTGCCCCGGTTATCGGGCGACTTGATTGCCGCCCGGTTAACGCTGTCCGGCAGGGGGCGGGCGGCTCAGAAGGCGCCGATGGTCTGCGAGACCTGCGGCAGCGGGCGCGTGGCGCTGGCGATGTATTCGCGCTGCACGATGCGGGCGTACTGGCCGTCGAGCACGGTCGGGTGACGGGCGACGAAGCCCGAGACCTCAGTCACGGTGCGCCGGTTGCGCCGTTCGGGGTCGGGGGTGTCGATCACCGGGCGGGTCTGGCCGAAGGACACCAGCGCCTCGAGCCGGCCCCGGTCGACCCCGCGCGTGGCAAGGTACGCCACCACCGCCTCGGCCCGCCGGCGGCCGAGCCGGTAGTTGTAGTCGGCGCTGCCCACGAGGTCGGTGTGGCCGTAGACGCGGAAGCGCAGTTCGGGGAACTGCCGGATCCAGTCGGCCTGGCGGTCGAGGACGGCGCGCGCCTCGGCGTCGAGCACGGCGCTGTCGAAGGCGAAGGTGACGGTGTCGGGCACCTCGGCGGCGAAGCGGCGGCCGAGGTCGACGGCGGCGGCCTGCTGGCCGGTCTGCACGAGGAGGTTCGCGCGGTTGGCCTCGGGCCCGAGGTTGCGGCCGATCTCGGCGCCAGCCTCGTCGAGATACTGGGCAGGGGTGCAGGCGGCGAGCGCCACGAGGCCGCCGGCGAGGACTAGATGTCGGAACATGCGCCCACCTCTCTGGGGGAAGGGACCGGGGGGAAGCGGTCGGGAAGGGTCGCGGCCCGCGGAGCCGTCAGTCCATGACATAGCCGAAGGCCCCGTCGAAGCCCTGGCGGGCGACCTCGGCCACCGCACCGGTGCGCGCGCGCCCCTCGGTGCGGCCGCGCAGGAAGAGGTCGGCCTCGCTGGGCAGGCGCACGCGGTCGGTGGGCATCGCCAGCGCCACGCCGCGCACCGGGCTGACCAGATGGGCGGTGATGACGATGACAAGCTCGCTCTGCTCGCGCTGGTAGTCGGCGCTGCGGAACAACGCGCCCAGGATGGGGATGTCGCCGATCCAGGGCACCTGGTTGGTCAGGCTGCGGAAATCGTCCTGCAGCAGGCCCGCGATGGCGAAGCTTTCGCCGTCGCGCAGCTCCACGGTGGTGGAGGTCTCGCGCCGGGTGAAGGCGTTCACGGGGAAGGGGCCGGGCACCACGACGGTGGGGTCGATGGCGCTGACGGCGGCGTTGAGGGCAAGGTTGACGGTGCGGTCGCCCAGCACCCAGGGGGTGAAGTTCAGCTCCACCCCGAAGGGCTTGTACTGGATCACCAGCCGGCCCTCGTCGTCGAGGGTGGGGATGGGGTACTGCCCGCCGGCGAGGAACTTGGCCTCCTGTCCCGAGAGCGCGACGAGGTTGGGCTCGGCCAGGGTGCGCACCAGCCCGCGCGCCTCCAGCGCCTCGAGGATGACGTTGAACTGCAGGTTGCCGCCGAGGAACTGCACCCCGATGCCGCCCACCGCGCCGCCCAGGGGCCGGCCCGAGCCGATGTCCACATCGGTCCCCGTGGCCCGGAACTGCGCGCCGAGGCCCTTGCTGACCGACCGGCTCATCTCGGCGAAGCGGACCTTGAGCATCACCTGCTGGCTGCCGCCCACGCCCATGAGGTTGGACACCCGGTCGGGGGCGTAGCGGCCGGCGAGTTCCATGGCGCGGTCGATCACCGCCGCGCTGGAGACGACGCCCGACAGCACCAGGCCGTCATTGGCGGTGCGCACCTCGATGGGCTCGCCCGGCAGGATCTGGCGCAGCCGCTCGCGCACCTCGGCCACGTCGGGGGTGACCTGCACCTCGACATTGGCGATGAGTTCGCCGTCGACGCCGAGGATCGTCAGCGTGGTGCGCCCCGGCGTCTTGCCGAGCACGTAGATCGAGCGCTCCGAGAGGCTGGCGATGTCGGCGATGCCGGGGTTGGCGACGGACAGCTCCACGAAGGGGCGGTCGGTTTCCACCACCACGGCGCGGTTCATCGCGACCGGGAGCGTGCCGCCATAGGTGGAGTTGAGCACGCGGAACACCTCGGCCGCGGACGGGACGGCGCCGAGGGGACTCAACGCAAGGGCGCTCAGGACTGCGCGCAGGAAACTGGAGGGTCGCATATGGCCTGCCTCATGCTGTGCGCCCGCCCCCCGGGGATGAAGGGGGGGTGGATCGGGGGGCCGATGGCGGGGCCATCGGGGCTGCGGGCGCCATTCCGGGCGGGTCTTGCTGCCCACCTTTGGAAAAGGATGATGCGGGTGGGCGGATTCTCGCGCAACAATCAGGGGTTTAATGGCCTCTTTGATTGTGCCCTGGGAGTCACAGCTACTATATGTGGTATTTTAACTATTTCTTAACCGCTCGATATGGTGGTTTTGCGCGGATATTGCGGCGGAGCGCGGGGGCGGCGCGGGCGCGGTGGAGGGCGGGTCGGCGGCTGGGGGAAGCTCGCCTTATGCGCGAATCAGGGGGGCCGGGTCAGGCGAGGTCGCGCAGGACCTCGGCGGCGGCCATGACGTCGGCGCGGGTGGCGTCGAACTGGCCGACCTGCACGCGGATCACGCTGCGGCCGGCGTGGCGGGTGGGGGTGAGGTAGATGCGCCCGTCGTCGTTGACGGCGGCCAGCAGCGCCTCGGTGGCCGCACAGCCGTCGCGGTGGGCGAAGGTGAAGAGCGACAGGGCCGGCGGGGTGACGATCTCCAGCCGCGGGTGGCGGGCGATCTGGGCGGCAAGCTCCTCGGCCCAGGCGACGTGGTTGCGGATGCGTGCGCGCAGGTCCCCGAGCCCGTGGGCGCGCAGCACGAACCACAGCTTCAGTGCGCGGAAGCGGCGGCCCAGGGGCAGGGTCCAGTCGTTGAAATCGGTGACGGGGGTGCCCGCGTCGGTGGCGAGATAGGCGGGCTTGAGGCCGAGGGTGCGGATCTGCGGGGCGGGGTCCTTCAGGAACTGCACCGCGCAGTCGAACTGCGCGCCGAGCCATTTGTGCGGGTTCACGACGACCGAATCGGCGCCCTCGACGCCCGCCCAGAGGGGGCGGAACTCAGGGCAGATCATGGCGCTGCCGGCCCAGGCGGCGTCGACGTGGACGCCGAGCCCCTCGGCGCGGGCGACCGCGATGGCCGGACCCAGCCGGTCGCAGGCGCCGACCGAGGTGCCGCCCGTGCACAGGATCACGCCCGCGGGCCGGTGCCCCGCCGCGCGGTCGGCGGCGATGGCCTGCGCGAGGCGGTCTGGGTCGATGGAGAGGGCCGCGTCCGTGGGCACCTTCACCAGGTTCTCCTGCCCGATGCCCGCCACCCGTGCGGCCTTGTCCACCGAGGAATGGGTCTGGTCGGACGCGTAGAGCCGCAGCCGCCCTGCCCCGGACAGCCCTTCGGCGTTGCCGCGCCCGCCGGTGGCGGCCTCGCGCATGGTCAGGATGGCGGCCAGCGTGGCGGTGGAGGCGCTGTCGTGGATGGTGCCGGCCCAAGGATGCGGCAGGCCCAGCGCATCGCGCAGCCAGCCAACCGTGACCTGTTCGAGCTCGGTCGCCGCGGGCGCGGTCTGCCACAGCATGCATTGCGCGGCCATGGCATTGGCCAGCTGCTCGGCCAGCATCGAGGCGGGCGCGGCGTTGGCGGGGAAATAGGCCATGAAGCGCGGATGCTGCCAGTGGGTCATGGCGTCGGGGATCAGCGCCTCGAAATCGGCGAAGATCGCCTCCATCGGCTCGGGGGCCTCGGGCGCGCGGTCGGGCAGGCGCGCGGCCAGCGCGCCGGGCGTGGTGCACGGGCGCACGGGCCGGTCGCGCAGGCCCTTGTGGTAGGCATGCGCCCAGTCCGCCGCCCGGTGCGCCCAGTCCCGCAGGTCGTCGTGGTCCATCATCCCCTCCGTCTGCGGCGACAAGCGCATGGCCGGCCGCGTGATGCAAGGCGCGGCGGGCTTGACGGCGGC
>SKMM01000075.1 GCA_007121055.1 Paracoccaceae bacterium
CCCGGGCTGGTCGCCCGGGCCATCGCTTGTGGGGGGCGGGGGAGAGGGGGGGGGCTGGGTCGCGCTTTGGGGGCGGGGTGCGATACGGTTTGGCGGGATGCGTGGGACGGGCCGTGCGTCGGAGTTTGCCGGGGACCTCGATGTCGTGCGGCCGGGGCCGAGGGGAGGCGGTTGCTCCGGGGGACGGGGTGGCCTATCTGCAGCCGGCTTGCCACCGGGGGGGATCCGCCCATGCCCATCACGCTGCCCGAGACGCTGCCGGCCTATGGCATCCTCGACCGCGAGGGGGTGATGGTGATGTCCGAGGGGCGGGCGGCCCGGCAGGACATCCGGCCGCTGCGGATCGGCCTGCTGAACCTGATGCCCAAGAAGATCCAGACCGAGACGCAGTTTGCCCGGCTGATCGGGGCGACGCCGTTGCAGATCGACTTCCACCTGATCCGGATGAGCGGGCACGAGACGAAGAACACCGCGGCCGAGCACATGGCGGAGTTCTACCGGCCGTTCTCCGACGTGCGGGGCGAGAAATTCGACGGACTGATCATCACCGGGGCGCCGATCGAGCATCTGGAGTACGCCGACGTCACCTATTGGGACGAGCTGTGCGCGGTGTTCGACTGGTGCGCGACCCATGTGCACGCGACCTTCGGCGTGTGCTGGGGGGGGATGGCGTGGCTCCACCATGTCCATGGGGTGGCCAAGCACATGCTGCCGGCCAAGGCCTTCGGATGTTTCCGGCACCGCAACCTGGCGCCGGCCTCGCCCTATCTGCGGGGGTTCTCGGACGACCTGCTGATCCCCGTCAGCCGCTGGACCGAGCTGCGGCAGGCGGAGATCGACGCTGTGCCGGGGCTGCGCACCCTGCTGGCGAGCGACGCGGTGGGGCCCTGCCTGATCGAGGACCCCGCCCGCCGCACGCTGGTGATCCTGAACCACCTGGAATACGACTCCACCACCCTGAAGGAAGAATATGACCGTGACGTCGCCGCCGGACGGGACATCGCGGTGCCGGTGAACTACTTCCCCCAGGACGACCCTAGGCAGATGCCCACCAACCGCTGGCGCAGCCACGCGCATCTTCTCTACGGCAACTGGATCAACGAGATCTACCAGACCACGCCCTATGACCTCGCGCACATTGGTTCTTAGCCTGCTCTCCCTCGCCGCGGCCACTGTCCTTCTGGGCGGCTGCGCGGCGCTGCTGGATGCGCGCGCCACGGACCGCGAGGCGCTGGCCGAGGCGCGCTATCCGCCGAAAGGGCGGATGGTCGAGGTGGACGGCGTGCGCATCCATGCGCATGTGGAGGGCGCGGGCCCGGATCTGGTGATGATCCATGGCGCGAGCGGCAACCTGCGGGACTTCACCTTCGCGCTGTCGGGGGCGCTGGCGGACGAGTTCCGGGTGATCGCCTTCGACCGGCCGGGGCTGGGCTGGTCGGACCTGATCGAGGACCACGAGGACCCCCGCGCGCAGGCCGCCGTGCTGCGGGCGGCCGCGGCCGAGCTTGGGGTGCGCAACCCGCTGGTGCTGGGCCACAGCTATGGCGGGGCGGTGGCGCTGGCCTGGGCGTTGCAGGCGCCGGAGGACACCGCGGGGCTGGTGGTGCTGGGCGGGGCCTCGCATGAATGGGAGGGGCGTCTGGGCATCACCCAGACCCTGCCCGCCACCGCGCTGGGCCGCTGGGTGGTGGTGCCGCTGGTCACCGCCTTTGCCACGCGCAGCCGGGTGGAGAGCGCGCTGGAGAATGTCTTCCGCCCGCAGCCGGTGCCCCAGGGCTATGCCGAGCATGTCGGTGCGGGGCTGACCCTGCGGCGCGACAGTCTGGTGTCGAACTCCGAGCAGATCAGCAGCCTCAAGCCCTTCCTGCGCGAGATGCAGCGCGATTACGGCCGGCTCGAGCTGCCCATCGAGGTGGTGCATGGCGACGCCGACCGCACCGTGGGGCTGGAGATCCACGGACGGCGGCTGGCCGAGGATGCGCCGGGGGCGGAGCTGACGGTGCTGGAGGGGGTGGGCCACATGCCGCATCATGGGGCGCAGGATGCGGTCATCGCCGCGATCCGCCGCGCGGCCGAGCGTGCCGGCTTGCGCTGAGCGTCACGGAACTGTCATCTAGGCGGCATGGCCAAGTCCAAGCCCCCCCAGCACCCCAAGCCCTTCGACGGGGCGATCAGCCTTTACTTCGAGCGCCAGGCGCCCGAGCCCGTGCGCGCGGCCATCAAGGCCGCCCAGAAGCGCGACGTGATGGCCCGCGACACCGATTATCCCTATGACCGCTGGATGCCCAAGAAGGCCTATGAGGCCGAGCTGGCGCGGCTGCATGTGGAGCTGATGAAGTGCCAGCGCTGGGTGTCCGACAGCGGCGCGCGGGTGGTGGCGCTGTTCGAGGGGCGGGATGCCTCGGGCAAGGGCGGCGCCATCGCGCGGGTGACGATGCACACCAACCCGCGGATCGTGCGGGTGGTGGCGCTGCCCAAACCCTCGGACCGGGAGCGCGGGCAGTGGTATTTCCAGCGCTACGTGGCGCATCTGCCGACCGCGGGCGAAATGGTGCTGTTCGACCGCAGCTGGTACAACCGCGCGGTGGTGGAGCATGTGTTCGGCTTCTGCTCGGACGCCGAGCGGGCGCGGTTCTTCGCGCAGCTTCCGGGCTTCGAGTCGGCGCTGGTGGGCGAGGGCGTGCATCTGGTCAAGTTCTGGCTGACGATCAGCCGGGCCGAGCAGCTGCGCCGGATGCTCAAGCGCGAATCCGACCCGCTGCGGCAGTGGAAGATCAGCCGGATCGATGTCGACAGCCTGCCGCTGTGGGACGCGTTCACCGATGCCATCGACGACACCTTCGCGCGCAGCCACAGCGATGTGGCGCCCTGGACCGTGATCCGGGGCGAGGACAAGTACCGCGCGCGGCTGGAGGTTCTGCGGACACTGCTGGCGGGCATCGACTATGCCGGCAAGGACCCGCAGGCCGTGGGGCAGCCGGACGCCAAGATCGTCGGCGGGCCGGTGCTGCGGCTGAGCAACGGCAAGGGCTGAGCTCGGGCTCTCAGGGCTGTGGCGACGGGGTGGGCCCCCAGCATGGACAGCCCCGAAACCCACTGCGCAAGCGCGGCCCATGACAGCTCAAACCCATTGCGCGCCTCCGGCTGACCGGGTCTGCTGTTTCGCGCTGTGTCGTTTCCGGCTCACTCGGTACGGTCCCGCCTTGTCGATGGGTGGGCGGGCCCCTCCTGCGCTCCCTCGTAGGCCTCGACCGCAAGGCCGCCAGAGAGGCCTTCGACACCTTCCTCCGCGGCCGCAGCCCGACCTCAGCGCAGACCGAGTTCGTCGACCTGGTGATCGACCACCTCACGGAACATGGCGCCATCGACCCCCGCCGCTTCACCGACCTCGACGACCAGGGCATCCACGGCCTCTTCCCCGAAGCCAACATGCACGAGATCATCGCCATCGTCCACCGACTCGAGCCGTTCCAGCGTCCGAACAAGATCGCGCTCCTGCGTGGCAGGCAGCGCGTCACGCGGTATCGCCACCACCAGCACCACGAGACAGTAGGGGAAGCGGGTGTGAACCGTGGTGGCCTCTGTGCCGAGATCATTGACCATATTCTGCCAGTTCTTCCGGACACTGGCGGTGTCGTTCAGGGTCTTCGAGTCATAGACGACGCGCGGCCCGTCCGGGCGATAGGCTGCATCGAAGTTCTGCGGACGGATGCCGCCGATGATTCGAGCTTCGCCCACCTCAACGCAGTTCCCCTCGGGCGGCACGAGCGAGGGGCTTGTGATGTTTCGAACGGTCACGCCGCCGAGCATGGCCGCCAGTGCGTCGCCAAAGGCCTGATCGAAGACCTTGCCGAAGTCCATGCTCTGCTTCCGGTCGAAGCAGTTCGCCTTCTTGACGGCGCCGTTCGAACCGACCGTGCCCAGCCAGAGTTCGCCCCACCGGCGGAGTTCATCCGTGGACGGTGTGATGGTGGGCATATGGTCGGCAAGCGCGGTCATGTGGGCACATCTCGGAATCAACGAAGCCCGGCGGGGTAGCACCGGACGCCTGCCCAATGCACCACATATCGTGCCAACGACGCTCCGGCGCCCTACTGGTATGGCGTGGGCCAAGGGCCGAGGCTTTCCTTCATCCTGCCCGCAAGGTAAACTCGCCGTGTTGCTCCGCTCTTCACGCAACAACAGCCCGCGGAAGTGCCCGCACTCCTGGCCCGGAGCTTTCGCTTCCGGGGGCTTCTTCGTGTGTGGGCAATCGGTTGAGACGGCAGTGGGAGTGCAGCGAAAGCCGGCGTGCCTTAGCCCTAATCCAGCTCTAGAACCTAGTCTTAGGGGCGTGTCGCCGCCAGATCGTCTCTAAGTGATTGATTTTATGGTGAGCCCGGAAGGATTCGAACCTTCGACCAATTGATTAAAAGTCAACTGCTCTACCACTGAGCTACGGGCCCGCGATGGTCCCCGGCGGGCCGCCGCGCCCAGCCGCAGGGTCGGACGATCCAACCCATGGCGGCGCGGAAAGGCCGGAGAAGACATCAGAGGGTCATCTACGGGCTGTGGGGGGAGGGGTCAAGCGGCTTTCCGGGGCGGGCACCCGATGATCCTCGGGCGGGCTGCGCGGCGTCGGGAACCGTCTCCGGACCGTTCGGCCGCTGCGCCGGGTCGCAGC
>SKMM01000018.1 GCA_007121055.1 Paracoccaceae bacterium
CCACCGACACGGCGATGGCGAAGTTGTTCATCATCGCCCGGAAGCCCGCGCCTTCCTTGTGCATGTCGATGAAGATCTCGCCCAGCTTGCCGTCGCCGTATTCGCCGGTGCGGAGATAGACCTTGTGGCCGCCGACGATGGCCTTCTGGGTATAGCCCTTGCGGCGTTCGGGCAGTTTCTCGCGGTGGCGGCGGACGACCTCCTTGACGATGACCTTCTCGACGATCTTTTCGGCCAGCACCTCGGCCTTCTGCTGCGGGGTGCCGGTGGCGAGGACCTCTTCGGCCTCCTCGTCATCCTCGACCAGGGCGGCGGCGAGGGGTTGCGACAGCTTGGAGCCGTCGCGGTAGATGGCGTTGGCCTTGAGCGCCAGCGAGTGGCTGAGTTCGTAGGCCGCCAGCACCTCCTCGATGCCCGCCGCGTTGGGCATGTTGATGGTCTTGGAGATGGCGCCGGAGATGAAGCTTTGCGCCGCGGCCATCATGTGGATGTGGCTTTCCACCGAGAGGAACCGCGTGCCCTTGCGGCCGCAGGGGTTGGCGCAGTCGAACACGCTGTAGTGCTCGGGCTTCAGGTGGGGCGCGCCTTCGAGGGTCATGGTCCCGCAGACATGGTCGTTGGCGGCCTCGATCTGCGCCTTCGTGAAGCCGAGGTGGCGCAGCAGGTCGAAGGCGGGGTCGGCGAGCTTGTCGGCGGGGATGCCGAGCGTGTCGCGGCAGAAGTCCTCGCCCAGCGTGTAGGGGTTGAAGACGAAGCGGATGTCGAAGGCGGACGGCAGGGCCTTCTCGATGCGCTCGATTTCCGCTGCGCCGAAGCCGTGGCCGAGAAGCGCGGTGTGGTTGATGCCGGGGCAGTTGCCAAGCGAGCCGTGGCCCACGGCATGGGCGATGATCTCGCCGATCTGGCCCTCGGGGTATCCGAGGCGGCGCAGCGCGGCGGGGACCGACTGGTTGATGATCTTGAAATAGCCGCCGCCGGCGAGCTTCTTGAACTTCACCAGCGCGAAGTCGGGCTCGATGCCGGTGGTGTCGCAGTCCATCACCAGGCCGATGGTGCCGGTGGGGGCGATGACGGTGGCTTGGGCGTTGCGGAAGCCGTGGGCCTCGCCGAGGCTGAGGGCCAGATCCCAGGCGGTGCGGGCCATCTCCACGAGGTCGGCCTCGGGGCAGTTGGCGGCGTCCATCGCCACGGGGGCGACGTTGACGGCTTCATAGCCCCCCAGCCCGTGGGCGGCGCGGCGGTGGTTGCGGATGACGCGCAGCATGTGGTCGCGGTTCTTGGCATAGCCGGGGAAGGGGCCCAACTCGCCCGCGATCTCGGCCGAGGTGGCGTAGCTTATGCCGGTCATCAGCGCCGACAGGGCGCCGCACAGCGCGCGGCCCTCGGCCGAGTCGTAGCCGAATCCCATGTTCATCAGGAGCCCGCCGATATTGGCGTAGCCGAGGCCGAGGGTGCGGAAGTCGTAGGAGCGCTGGGCGATTTCCTTCGAGGGGAACTGCGCCATCAGCACGCTGATCTCCAGCGTGACGGTCCAGAGCCGGGTGGCGTGGGTGTAGGCCTCGCCGTCGAAGCGGGTGCCGTCGTAGAACTTCAGCAGGTTCATCGACGCGAGGTTGCAGGCCGTGTCGTCGAGGAACATGTACTCCGAGCACGGGTTGGAGCCGCGGATGGCGCCGTCCTCGGGGCAGGTGTGCCAGGCATTGACGGTGTCGTGGAACTGGATGCCGGGGTCGGCACAGGCCCAGGCGGCCTGGCCGACCTGGTCCCAAAGCTCGCGGGCCTTGACGGTCTTGGCCACCTTGCCGTCGGTGCGGCGGATGAGTTCCCAGTCGGCGTCCTCGCGCACGGCGCGCAGGAAGGCGTCGGTGACGCGCACCGAGTTGTTGGAGTTCTGGCCCGAAACGGTGGCGTAGGCCTCGGAGTCCCAGTCGGTGTCGTAGGTGGGGAACTCGATCGAGCTGTAGCCCTGCCGGGCGTATTGCAAGACGCGGTTGATGTAGGTTTCCGGGATGGCCACGCGCTTGGCGGCGCGGATAGCGTCCTTGAGGGCTGCGTTTTTCGCGGGGTCGGTGGCGTCGGCCTCCAGCCCGTCCCAGGCGCCGATGGCCGCGAAGATCGCGTTTAGCATCTTCGAGTGCATCTTGGAGCCGGCGACCAGCGAGGCGACCTTCTGCTCCTCGATGACCTTCCAGTTGACGAACTCCTCGATGTCGGGGTGATCCATGTCGCAGATCACCATCTTGGCCGCGCGGCGGGTGGTGCCGCCGGACTTGATGGCGCCCGCCGCGCGGTCGCCGATCTTGAGGAAGCCCATCAGGCCCGAGGACTTGCCGCCGCCCGAGAGGCTCTCGCCCTCGGCGCGGAGCGAGGAGAAGTTGGTGCCGGTGCCGGAGCCGTACTTGAACAGCCGCGCCTCGCGCACCCAGAGGTCCATGATGCCGCCGTCGTTCACGAGGTCATCGGCCACGGACTGGATGAAGCAGGCGTGCGGCTGGGGGTGTTCGTAGGCGCTGTCGGATTTGGTCAGCTTGCCGGTGCGGTAATCGACGTAGAAATGGCCCTGGCCGGGGCCGTCGATGCCATAGGCCCAGTGCAGGCCGGTGTTGAACCACTGCGGCGAGTTCGGCGCGGCCATCTGGCGGGCCAGCATGTGGCGCATCTCGTCGAAATAGGCGCGGGCGTCGGATTCGGTGGAGAAGTAGCCGCCCTTCCAGCCCCAATAGGCCCAGGCGCCGGCCATGCGGTCAAAGACCTGCCTGGCCGAGGTCTCGCCGCCGAAGCGTTCGGTTTCGGGGAGGCCCTGGAGCGCCGCGGTGTCGGGGACCGAGCGCCACAGGAATTCGGGCACGCCCTTTTCCTTCACACGCTTCAGGCGCGCCGCGACCCCGGCCTTGCGGAAGTATTTCTGCGCCAGCACGTCCGAGGCCACCTGGCTCCAGGCCTCCGGCACCTCCACCGCGTCGTTGCGGAACACGACCGAGCCGTCGGGGTTGCGGATTTCCGACACGGTGGTGGTGAAGGGGATGCCTGCATAGGCGTCCAGGCCCTCGGTGGTGAAGCTGCGCGCGATCTTCATGTGCCCCTCGTCTCTTTTCTGGTGCGGCGGCCGGCGGCCGCGCAGGTCCGGGCGGGCGCCCCGGGGCACCCGTCGATGTCGGTCAGTCTCGGCCTGGTCTGGGCCGCTGCGGCATCACCAGATCTGGTGGTTGCGCCGCTGGCCTGCACAAACTGACGTAAGCGCACCGCGCTCGTCAACGCAAAATTCTGGGGGGAGGCGGAAAATGATGTGTTGACGTGGCAGATGGCCACCACATGAGGGGGCCGGCCGCTTATCTATCTAGAGTTGTATGTCCTTGAAATGCTCAACCCAAGCTGGCTCTGCGGCCGTCGGCGCAGCGGGGTGGCGGGCGCCCCCGGGCCCGCCCCCGTCCGCCACCCCGCCGGGCCGACGGCCGCCCATAAATGGTGCGAATCACGCTGGATGCCGGGACGGGACTGCGCTACGGGCGGGGCATGGACCGACTGACCCTGCGCCGCCCCGACGACTGGCATCTGCACCTGCGCGACGGGGCCGTCCTCGCCGCCGTGGCTCCCGACAGCGCGCGCGACTTCGCCCGCGCCATCGTCATGCCGAACCTCGTGCCGCCGGTGGTGACGGGGGCGCAGGCCGCGGCCTATCGCGAGCGCATCCGCGCGGTGCTGCCGGCCGCGGGCTTCACCCCGCTGATGACGCTGTACCTGACCGAGGACACGGATCCGGAGGATGTGGTCGCGGCCCATGCCGCGGGGCTGGTGACGGCGGTGAAGCTGTACCCGGCCGGGGCCACGACCAACTCGGCCTCGGGGGTGCGGGATTTCGACCGGGTGCGCGGGGTGTTCGAGGCGATGGCAGGGGCCGGCATCCCGCTGCTGGTGCATGGCGAGGTGACCGACGCCGACATCGACATCTTCGACCGCGAGGCGGTGTTCATCGACCGGGTGCTGGACCCGATCCGGCGCGCCACTCCGGGGCTGCGGGTGGTGATGGAGCACATCACCACGGCCGAGGCGGTGGGCTATGTGCGCGCCGACAGCTCGGGGCGGCTGGGGGCGACGATCACGGTCCATCACCTGGTGATCAACCGCAACCACATCCTCGCGGGGGGTATCCGGCCGCACTACTACTGCCTGCCGGTGGCCAAGCGCGAGACGCACCGCGTCGCGTTGGTCGAGGCGGCGACGGGGGGAGACCCGCGGTTCTTTCTGGGCACCGACAGCGCGCCCCATGTGGACGCCGCCAAGGAGACCGCCTGCGGCTGCGCCGGCTGCTATACAGCGCCGGTGGCCATGCCTGTTCTGGCGCATGTGTTCGAGGCGGCGGGGCGGCTGGACCGTCTGGAGGGGTTTGCGAGCCTTGCGGGGCCGGCCTTCTACGGGCTGCCCGTGAATGAGGACCGCATGACCCTGGTGAAGTCGCCCGAGCCCTGGTCGCCCGGGGCGCGGCGCGAGAGCGCAGACGGCCCCGTCACCATCTTCGATCCCGGATTTCCGCTGCACTGGCGCGTGCAGCCCAGCTGAAGGCCTGCCCCATGATCCCGTCCGCATACCCCGACCCGCAGACCATGGCGCGGATGACCGCGCGGGCGCTTCTGGACATCAAGGCCGTGCATTTCAA
>SKMM01000214.1 GCA_007121055.1 Paracoccaceae bacterium
CCATCGCGGGCGTCAGCCACAGCATCCGCGCCACCCGGCCCAGCGCCGCCTGCGCGCAGGGCTTGTCGTCCAGCGTCACCTGCCGCGGCCGCCCCGGCTCGGCCCAGCTCGCCACCGCCCGGCCCGCCAGTTCCGCCGTCAGCTTCCAGCCCACCCCGGCCTGCCGCCGCGCCAGCGCCTCGGCCGGCGCGCCGCGCAACCCCCGCCCGGGGCTCAGGAGCGAGATCGCCTCCAGCACATTGGTCTTGCCCGCCCCGTTGGGCCCCCAGAGCGCCACCGGCCGGCCGTCGAACGACAGCCGCGTGCGCGCATGCGAGCGGAACTGCACGAGGGTCAACTGGGAGAGATGCTGCGCCACGCCCCCTGCTAGCGGCAACCGGCCCGGGCTTCCAGTCGGGACCGCCGCGCGGGTCTCCGCTCCAGCAACCACCGGCCCTTGCACCCCCCCGCAGCTTCGCGCAAGGGTGCGCCACCCAGCCGCCCCGCCATCCCCAGGGCCCACCCGGCCGGCGCTCACCGGAGGCCCCGCATGTCCGAACAGTTGGTCTTCGACAGCCGCTACTCCTGGACCCGGCTGGCGGTGACGCTGGCGATCGCCACCATCGGCAATGTCGGCATGTGGTCGGTGATCGTGATCATGCCCGCGGTGCAGGCCGAATTCGCCGTCTCCCGCGGCGGCGCCTCGCTGCCCTATGCGCTGACCATGCTGGGCTTCGCGCTGGGCAATCTGGTGCTGGGCCGCGCGGTGGACCGCTTCGGCATCACCCTGACGCTGGTGGGGGCGAGCCTGCTGACCGGGCTCGGCTATCTCGCCGCCGCGGCGAGCCCCTCGGTGCTGATCCTCTCGCTGGTGCATGTGGCCATCGGTTTGGGCTCGGCGGCCAGTTTCGGCCCGTTGCTGGCCGACATCTCGCACTGGTTCCACCGCAGGCGCGGCATCGCCGTGGCCGTGGCGGCAAGCGGCAACTACCTGTCGGGCGCGATCTGGCCCATCGTGCTCGCAGGCGTTCTGGCGCAGCATGGCTGGCGCGCGGTGTGCGTGGTGCTCGCGGTGCTGGTGGTGGTGCTGGTCATCCCGCTTGCGATGCTGCTGCGCCGCCGGGTGCCCGAATTCAGCATGTCCGCCGCGAGCGAATTCTCGGCGATCAACCGCGCCGCCTGCGGGTTTTCCCCGCGCCTGCTGGCCTGGATCCTCGCGCTGGCCGGGGTGGCCTGCTGCGTGGCGATGTCGATGCCGCAGGTGCATATCGTGGCGCTGTGTGTGGACCTCGGCTATGGCCCCGCGGTGGGCGCCGAGATGCTGTCGCTGATGCTGCTGGGGGGGGTGGTGTCGCGGCTCGTGTCGGGGCTGCTGGCCGACCGGCTGGGCGGGGTGCGGACGGTCCTGATCGGGTCGGTGCTGCAGATGCTGGCGCTGTTTCTCTACCTGCCGGCGGACGGGCTGACCTCGCTCTACGTCGTCAGCCTCGTGTTCGGGCTGGCGCAGGGCGGCATCGTGCCGGCCTACGCGCTGATCGTGCGCGAATACATGCCCGCGCGCGAGGCCGGGCGCTGGGTCGGCTTCGTCATCATGGCCACCATCCTCGGCATGGCGCTGGGCGGCTGGATGTCGGGCTGGATCCACGACGTCACCGGCTCCTACCGGCTGGCCTTCATCAACGGCATCGTCTGGAACGGGCTCAACATCGCCATCATGCTGCTGATCCTCAGCCGCACCATCCGCCCGCGGACGGACCGCGCCGTGGCGGCCTGAGCCATGCGGTTTTCGCCGCGGGGTAACGGTGTGCCGGACGCCCTAGACCCCGAGATACCGGCCCGCGATCTTGGGCCCGAGCGCCCCGGGCGGGCCCTGCCAGACCGTCCGCCCGCGCTCCAGCACCACGCAATGATCCGCCAGCGGCAGCAGTTCCGCAAGGCTCTTGTCCACCATCAGGATGGACTGGCCCTGTGCGCGCAACTGGCCGATGGCGCGCCAGATCTCGCGCCGGATCAGGGGGGCGAGCCCCTCGGTCGCCTCGTCCAGCACCAGAAGCCGCGGGTTGGTCATCAGCGCCCGCCCGATGGCCAGCATCTGCTGCTCGCCCCCCGACAGGGTCGAGGCGTACTGCCCCGACCGTTCCGCCAGCCGCGGGAAGAACGCCCGCACCCGCGGCAGCGTCCAGGGGCCGGGCCGGGCCGCCACGACCAGGTTCTCGTCCACCGTCAGGTTGGGAAAGCAGCGCCGCCCCTCGGGCACCAGCCCGATCCCCAGCCGCGCGGCCCGATGCGAGGGCAGGGCGCCGATGTCGCGGCCCTCGAACCGCACCTGTCCGCCGCTGATGGGCAGCATCCGGCACAGCGCATGGATGGTGGTCGTCTTGCCCATGCCATTGCGGCCCATCAGAGCCACCGCCTGCCCCGGATCGACCCGCAGCGAGACGCCGAACAGCGCCTGCGACGCGCCGTAATGGACCCGCAGATCCTCGATCTCGACCATGGGTGTCTTGGGTGGGGGCGTCGTGGCCGGGGGCGTCATGGCTGGTCCTCGCCCAGATAGGCCGCGCGCACGGCGGGGTCGGCGCGGATCTCGGCCACCGTGCCGGTGGCGATCAGCCGGCCGTAGGTCAGCACCGAGATCCGGTCCGCGAGGGTGAACACCGCATCCATGTCATGCTCGACCAGAAGGATCGGCGCCTCCCGCCGCAGCCCGTCGAGGAACCGCATCAGGCTGCGCGCTCCTTCCGTCCCCATGCCGGCCATGGGCTCGTCCAGCAGGAACACCCGCGGCTCCATGGCGATGGCGATGGCGATCTCCAGCATCCGTCGCTCGCCATGGGACAGCTGCGCGGCGGGGACGGCCGCCCGGTCCGACAGCCCCACCCGGTCGAGCACGCGCGCGGCCTGCGCCCCCAGCTCCCGGTCCCGCGCCACCGGCCGGACAAAGCGGAACACATGCCCCGCCCGTGCCTGCAGGGCGAGCAGCACGTTGCCCCGCACCGTGTAGGCCGGGATCAGCGAGGAGATCTGGAAGCTCCGCCCCAGCCCCGCCCGCGCCCGCGCCGCCATGTCGAGGCGGGTGATGTCGACCCCGTCCAGACGGACGCGGCCCGCGTCGGGCCGCAGCGCCCCGCCGATCAGCCCCATCAACGTGGACTTCCCCGCGCCGTTGGGGCCGATCAGGGCGTGGATCTCGCCCCGCCGCAGGGTCAGGCTGACGCCGTCGGTGGCCTTCAGCGCCCCGAAGTTCTTGCTGACCCCCTCGAGCTCCAGAACCGCCTCAGACATGGCGCGCAGGCCCCGCGATCAGGCCGATCAGCCCGCCGCGCGCGAACAGCACCACCGCCAGCAGCACCAGCCCCAGCCACAGCTGCCAATGCTGGGTCAGCCCGCCGAAGAACACCTCGAAGGCGACCAGGATGCCCGCCCCGGCCACGGGGCCGAACAGCCGCCCCACGCCGCCGAGAATGATGATGACGATCAACTCGCCCGACATCTGCCAGGCCAGCATCGAGGGGCTGACGAAGCGGGTCAGGTCGGCCATCATCGCCCCCGCCAGCCCCGTGATCATCCCCGACAGCACGAACGCCACCAGCCGCACCCCGAAGGGTGAGATGCCCACCGCCGCCGCCCGGGTCGGGTTCTGCCGGATCGCCTGCAGCGCCACGCCGAAGCGCGAGTGCTGCAGCATCGCGAACAGGCCCAGCACCACCAGCAGCACGCCATAGCACAGCAGGAACAGATCCCAGATCTGCGCGGTGTTGAGCCCGGGAAACTGGTTGCGCAGGAAGATCGGCAGGCCGTCGTCGCCGCCATAGGCCGGCCAGCCCAGCGCGAAGAAATACACCATCTGCGCGAAGGCGAGCGTGATCATGATGAAATAGACGCCCGAGGTGCGCAGCGACAGCGCCCCGATGCCCGCGGCCATCACGCCGGTGATCGCCATCGCCACCGCCCAGATCACCAGCATCTGGTTGGAGCCCTGCAGCCCGAACACCATCGGCTGCCCGGAGAAGGCGTGGCTGGCCATGATCCCCGCCACATAGCCCCCCACGCCGAAGAAGGCCGCATGCCCGAACGACACCATCCCCCCCAGCCCCAGCGCGAGGTTCAGCCCGACGCCGGCCAGCGCGAGGATCGCCACGCGGGCGGCGAGCGTGATGTAGAACGGCTCGTCCAGCCACAGCGCCGCCACCGGCACCGCCAGCAACAGCGCCGCCAGCACGGCGTTCACCGCCCATTCGCGCCGCGCGTCAGCCATGGACCGGGAACAGCCCGCGCGGGCGCAGCACCAGCACCGCCGCCATCAGGATGTAGATCAGCATGGACGCCAGCGCCGCCCCGATGTCGGACGCCCGCCCCATCTCCAACCACCAGTCGAACGCCCGCGGGATCAGGAACCGCCCCATGGTGTCGATCACCCCCACCAGCAGCGCCGCGACGAAGGCGCCCTTGATCGACCCGATCCCGCCGATCACGATCACCACGAAGGCAAGGATCAGCACCGGCTCGCCCATGCCCACCTGCACCGACTGGATCGCGCCCACCAGCGCGCCCGCCATGCCCGCCAGCGCCGCGCCCAGCGCAAAGACGATGGTGTAGAGCACCTTGATGTTGACCCCCAGCGCCGCGATCATCTCGCGGTCGCTCTCGCCCGCGCGGATCTGGATGCCCA
>SKMM01000258.1 GCA_007121055.1 Paracoccaceae bacterium
CGCAGGAAGCCGAACCCGTCCTGCAGCACCTCCAGCACCCCGTCGCCGGACACCTCCCAGCCTTCCTCGGCGCGCTCCTTCAGGATCGAGAACATCATCTCGCCCTTGCGCATCGAGGACGCGTTCTCGATCTCCAGCTCCTCCGCCATCTCCAGCAGCACGGCCGGGCTCAACCGCTTCAGATCGGCGAGGTTCAGCTGCTGGTCGGGAATCTCGAGGGTCTCGGACATGCCGGAGGTCCTGTGGCAGGGCCCTGACCGCGCAAACGGCAAGGCGATCGCAAAAGAGGGGCTGCAACCGTCTCCGGACGGAGCGGCCCTGCATCGCTAGTCCCCCGGGGCCCCCGAGTCAATCCGGGCCCGCAGGTCCGGCCCCGCACGCGCCGTCAGAACTTCAGCACCACCGACAGCACGATCACCACCATCAGGACCGTCGGCACCTCGTTCATCATCCGGTACTGCCGCCCCGTCAGCCGGTTCTCGCCGGCGATGAAGTCCTTGCGCCGCGCGGCCAGCCACATGTGAAACCATGTCATGCCCACCAGCCCCGCCAGCTTGGTCCAGGGCCAGATCATGTCCCACTGCACGATGCCGGGGATCAGCACCAGCAGAAGCCCCAGCACCCAGGACGCGATCATCGCCGGGTTCATGATGATCCGCAGAAGCTTCTCTTCCATGGTCTGGAACAGCGCATGGGTCTCGCCCGCCTGTCCGACCCGTTCGACATGATAGACATAGAGCCGCGGCAGGTAGAACAGCCCAGCCATCCAGGCGATCACCGCCATGATGTGGAACGCCCTGATCCAAGGGTAGGCGCCGAACAGCCACTCCATCGCAATCCCCGTCACTCGCTCCGTCCCCGTTGCCCTAAATCTTTCCTTGAAAGAAGAAAAGGGAAGTGGATTGTTGTAGGGCTGTGGACAGCTTGTCCGTCCCCGGTTTTCCCGCCACCTGTCCACACCCAGCGGGTCTGTGGATAACTCTGTGAACAGAACGTCCCGGTTCCAAGGGAGTAATATTAACCCTTATATGACAAACGCTTGCAGCGTATTCTTCAGATCAAGTCGGTGGATAAACCGCCCCTCGACACAGCGGGCCGAGCTTGTACACAGCCCCCCAGAACCTCCGTCAACAGGTGGACAACCGTCCGCCACCGGGCCCTGATGCGGGGATAGACCGCAGCGCCGTCGCCCTCCACCGATCCACCCAACCGCACTCCCCATGGCTGTCCACAGCCCTTTCCCCAGCACCAGCCAGCGACAGGTCCCGATGCCCAGTCCCCTGATCCTCGCCTCCGCGTCCCCCATCCGCGCCGAGCTCCTGCGCCGCGCGGCCGTCGCGGTGGAGATCCGCCCCGCGCGCCTCGACGAGGAGGCCCTGCGCGCCAGCCTGCAGGCGGAAGGGGCAGGGCCGCGCGACCTCGCCGACACCCTGGCCGAGCACAAGGCGCGCAAGGTCTCGCAGCGCGCCCCGCAGGCGCTGGTGCTCGGCTGCGACCAGATCCTCGACCTCGACGGCACGGTGTTCTCCAAGCCCGCCGACCGGGCGGCCGCGCGCGCGCAGCTCCAGCGGCTCCGCGGTCACACCCATCGCCTGCACGCGGCGGCCGTCCTGTGCCGCGCCGGCGCCCCGCTCTGGCGCCACGTGGGCGTCGCGCATCTCACCATGCGCAACTTCTCCGATGCCTATCTCGACGCCTACCTCGACCGCGGCTGGCCCGCTGTCGGCGACAGCGTCGGCGCCTACCGCCTCGAGGACGAGGGGGTGCGGTTGTTTTCCCGCATCGACGGGTCGCACTTTACGGTCCTCGGTCTTCCCCTTCTCGAACTCCTCGTGCATCTAGGACGCATCGGGGAGATCGAGGCATGATAGGTGTGCGGATGGCAACGGGCGTGATCCCGCTCGCCGGCGTGATCGGCGCTCCGGTCGGGCACAGCCGCTCGCCGGCGCTGCATGGCCACTGGCTGCGCCGCTACGGCGTCGCGGGCCACTATGTCCCGCTCGAGGTGGCGCAGGCCGATCTGGCCGAGGTGATCCGGCTCCTGCCGCGGATGGGCTTCGTCGGCTGCAACGTCACCATCCCGCACAAGGAAACCGTGCTCAAGCTCGCCGACGTGGTCACCGACCGCGCCTCGCTGATCGGGGCCGCGAACACGCTGATCTACCGCAGCGACGGCAAGCTGCACGCCGACAACACCGACGGCAGCGGATTCCTCGCCAATCTGCGGCAGGAGGCGCCGCACTGGCACCCCCCCGCGGGTCCGGCCGCCGTCCTCGGCGCCGGCGGCGCCGCCCGGGCCGTGGTCACCGCGCTGCTGGAGGCCGGCGTGCCGGAGATCCGCATCGCCAACCGCACCCGCGCCCGGGCCGAGGCGCTGCGCGCTGAATTCGGCGCCCGGCTGCTGGTCAATGACTGGACCGAGGCGGGGGCGATGCTGCACGAGGCGATGACCGTGGTGAACACCACCGCGCTGGGCATGCAGGGCAAGCCCGAGCTGCGCATCCCGCTCGACGCCCTCAGCCCCCAGGCGGTGGTCTCGGATCTGGTCTACAGCCCGCTGCGCACCGGGCTGCTGGAGGACGCCGCCGCGCGCGGCTGCACCACCGTGGACGGGCTCGGGATGCTTCTGCACCAGGCGGCCCCGGGCTTCGAGCGCTGGTTCGGCGTGCGCCCCGAGGTCGATGCCGAGGCGCGCGCGGCCGTCCTCGCGGCATGAGCCGGCCCTTCCTTCTGGGCCTCACCGGCTCCATTGGCATGGGCAAGACCACCACCGCCGCGATGTTTGCCGAGGCCGGCCTGCCGGTGTGGGATGCCGACGCCGCCGTCCACCGCCTCTATGGCCCCGGCGGTGCCGCGGGCCCTGCGGTGGCGGCGCTCTGCCCCGCGGCGGTGGGGCCCGGCGGGGTGGACCGGGCGGTGCTGAAGGACTGGCTGGCGCGCACCGACGGCGGGCTCGCCCGGCTCGAGGCCGCCGTGCACCCGCTGGTGGCCGAGGACCGGCGCGCCTTCATCGCCCGCGCTGCTGCCGACGGCGCCGACATCGTCGTGCTCGACATCCCGCTCCTGTTCGAGACCGGCGCCGACGCCGCCTGTGACGCCACCGTCACGGTCACCGCGCCCCCCGACGTGCAGCGCACCCGCGTCCTCGCCCGCCCGGGCATGACCGAGGCCACCTTCGATGCCCTCCTCGCCCGCCAGATGCCCGACGCGGACAAGCGCGCCCGCGCCGACCATGTGATCGAGACCCGCACGATGGAGGGCGCCCGCACTGCGGTCCGCGCCCTCATCGGCCGCATACGGGAGGCACAGCATGCGTGAGATCGTCCTCGACACCGAGACCACCGGCCTCGACCCCGCCGAAGGCCACCGCATCGTGGAGATCGGCGCGGTCGAACTGGTCAACCACATCGCCACCGGCCGGACCTGGCACCAGTACATCAACCCGCGCCGCCCGATGACGCCCGAGGCGCTGGCGGTCCACGGCCTCGACGACGCCTTCCTCGCCGACAAGCCGCCCTTCGAGGCGGTGCTGGAGGGCTTCATCGGCTTCATCGGCACCGCGCGGCTGGTGATCCACAACGCGCCCTTCGACATGCGCTTCCTGAACGCCGAACTGACGCGCTTCGGCCGCCCGGCGCTGCCCGACGACCGCGCCCTCGACACGCTGGCCATGGCGCGCCAGCGGTTTCCCGGCGCGCCCGCCTCGCTCGACGCGCTGTGCCGCCGTTTCGGCGTGGACAATTCGGGCCGCGAGAAGCACGGCGCCCTGATCGACTGCTTCCTGCTCGCCGATGTCTATCTGGAGCTGATCGGTGGCCGGCAGCCGGATTTCGCCCTCGGCGCCGCCGACGGGCGCGGATCGGGCTCTGCCTCGGACTGGCGCCCCCGGCCGCGCCCCACCCCCCTGCCGCCCCGGCTGACCGCGGCGGAAGAAGCGGCGCACGCAGCCTTCGTGGCCGGCCTGGGCGAGGGCGCGGTCTGGAGCCGCTACCGCTGAGGGATCAGCAGCGCATCCCGCCGGCGCCGTCATCCTCGGCGCAGAACATCTCGTACATCAGCTCGATCAGGCGCTTCGACCGCGGGTCGGACAGCGAATAGAAGATCGTCTTGCCCTCGCGCCGCGCGCTCACCAGCCCCTCCAGCCGCAGCCGCGCCAACTGCTGGCTGACCGCCGCCTGCCGCGCGCACAGCAGCTGCTCCAGCTCGCCCACCGATTTCTCGCCCTGCGACAGGTGGCACAGGATCATCAGCCGCCCCTCATGCGCCAGCGCCTTGAGGAAGGCCGCCGCCGCGGTCGCCCGCGTCACCATGTCGTCCAGCGCAATGGCGCGCGCCTCGGCCGCGGGGCCGTCGCCGCAGCTGTCCTTGTGGAAGGACGTCTCGAGTTCCAGCGTCATGGGGCAGTCTCCGCATGGGTGGGCGCCCTACGGGAGCGCAGATCCGGGTCGGAGCAACGGTGTACCGGAGTCGACATATCACGATTACATAATATGTCAGGTCCCTTTGAGCAAGGGCACTGACCGCAGTTCATGACGTCCGCGCGCGGAGCGGGCGGATCAGACGTGCTGGGCGCCGTTGACCTCGATCTCGGCCCCCGAGATGTAGCTCGATTCCTGCGAGCACAGGAAATAGATCGCCGCCGCCACCTC
>SKMM01000031.1 GCA_007121055.1 Paracoccaceae bacterium
CGAGGAAATAGCGCGCGACCACCTCCCAGGCATAGGCCAGCACGATCAGCGCCAGCGCGGCCATGGCAAGCCCGACGCCGACCTCGGTCAGCCCGTCGTGCAGCCGGGCGAGGCGGCGCGCGATGCGCCGCCCCAGCCCTTCTCCAGCGTCACCGTCTGCCTGCTGCTCCATGATCGACATGGTGCTACTCGGTCAGGCCAGCCGTCACGGCCAATTCGCGCAAGGCCACGGCGGCATCTCCGCAGCAGTCGCCCGCGAGTGCCCAGATGCTTTCGATGAAGGCACTCTGCACTTTGGCCGCCATTTCCGGGGACAGCTGCTGGATCCCGACGCCCAGCTCGTCCAGCCGCGCATCCTCCTCGGCCTGGATGGCGTTGCCCACCCAGGGCATTTCCAGTTCGGTGATGCGGCCTGCCTCCAGCAGCGCGGCCTGCGCATCTGCGTCGAGCCGTGCCCAGGCGTCGAGGTTGATGAACACCGGCTGGGTCGCGGCGCCGAAGGTGGGGCGCAGCCTGTACGAGGCGACCTCGTAGTGGCGCATGCTGACCATGCCCGCCGCAGGCCAACCGGCGCCATCGACGATGCCGGTCTGCAGCGCCGAGTAGATCTCCGAGCCCGGCAGCACCACCGGCTCGGCCCCCAGTGCCTCGATCACCCCGAAATAGGTGGGCGTGCCGCGCACCTTGCGGCCCGCCAGATCGCCGTTCGGACCCAGCGGTTCCTTGGTGAAGATGTGGTAGCCCTCCATACTCACCGACATGAGCGCAAGCAGCTTCAGGTTGTGACGCTCCTGATAGAAGGCGTCGATGGCGTCCCAGACGCCGCCTTCGCGGCGGGCGACCGGATCGACCTTGATCGCGTCCGCGGCCAGCGCAAGGCCGCCCTCGCCGGCGTGGAACACCGGGTGGGTGTAGAGCATGTCGAACGCGCCGCGCGACACGGGCTGCAGCTGTTCGAAGATCGGCACCGATTCCGGCCCGAACACGGTGATGTTGACCCCGCCGATGGCGTCGAGGTTCTGCAGATAGCGCTCCAGAACGGCAAAGGTCGGGCGCTGGGTGCTGTCGAAGCTCGACAGCAGGCGAAGGTTGGACGCCTCCGATGCGATGGGGGCTGCCACCAGCGCCAGCGCCGTCGCGCCTGCCGCGAGGGTCCGGCCGAAGGTGGTCGACAGTCGTGCGGTGAACGAGGTCATGCTCTGGTCCTTTCCAGCCGGCGGGGTCGATGCCCCGTTACAAGTAAGTTTTCGATTACCTGTGGACGGTCCATCGGCACAGCCCTTCTGCCCATGACGGCGGGGCCAATCGCAACTCCGCACGTTAATTTGGCAGATACCCACGCCTCTGCCCAACGGATCGACCGAATGTGCACAGCCTGCGCTTACCCTCAATTAGTAAGTGTTCAATTACTACAGCCGAGGCACTCTGCCCTCCGATGGGCCCGGCGAATCAGGAGCAAGGACATGGCTGCACCGCGGATGGACGTCGTGCGACGCAGGATTGCCGAGTGGGAGCCGCGTATCCGCGCCTTCGCCACCCTCGACGAGGCGGCATTCGCGCGCCCCGATGCGGCGAAGGGACCGCTGTCGGGGATCGCCACGGGCGTGAAGGACGTGCTGGATGTCGCGGGCCTGCCCACGCGCAACGGCAGCCGCGCCTGTGACGGGGCCGGGCCGGCGCAGGCGGATGCGCCCGTGGTGGCCGCGCTGCGGGCCGGCGGGGCGGACATCCTGGGCAAGACCGTCACCACCGAGTTCGCCTTCATCGACCCGACCGACTGCCGCAATCCGCATGACCTTACCCGCACCCCCGGCGGGTCCAGCAGCGGCTCGGGGGCAGCGGTGGGGGCCGGCGTGCTGGACCTTGCGGTGGGCACACAGACGGCCGGATCGCTGTGCCGACCGGCCGCCTATTGCGGTGCGGTCGGGCTGAAGCCGGGCATCGGCGTGCTGCCAACCGAAGGCATGACCCCGCTCGCGCCCAGCTTCGACGCGCCCGGATTCATTGCCCGCGATGTGCAGACCGCGGCGGCGGCCTTTGCGGCGTGCACCGACTCCGCGCTTTCGGCCCGACTTGCCAACGGGCTGCGGCTGGGCCGAGCGCTGCTGGACCCCGACGCACCGATGTCCGATGCCGCGCTCTCTGCGCTGGCCGAGGCCGCCGAGGCCCTGCAGGGGCTGAGCCTGTCGCTGACACATGCCGCCACGGGGCTGTCGTTTGCCGCCATCGTTGCAGATCACCGCACCGTCATGCTGGCAGAAGCCGCCGCCGCGCATGGCCATCTTCTGCAAACCGCCCCGGACCGGCTGCGGCCGCGCTTCGCCGCGGCACTGGCCGAGGGGCGGACGCTCGACCGCGCCGAGATCGCTGCGGCACGGCAGCGTCTGGCCGCGGCCCGGGACCGGTTCTGGGACGAGATGGACGGGTTCGACTTGCTGCTGGCCCCGCCGGTGCCGGACGGCGCACCGTCACTGGATGCAGGCACCGGATACCAGAACCTGCTGACCCCGTGGACGGTCTTTGCCGGCCCATTGCTCGCCCTACCCTGGGGGCTGGACGCCCTCGGGCGGCCCCGGTCGGTCATGCTGGCCGCACGGCCGGGGCAGGAGGCGCTGGTTTTGGCGGCGGGCGCAGCGCTCGAGCCGCTGGGGCCGCCGCTGCCGCGCCCGGCCCTGCCGCTGGGCGATCTGGTGGTGCAGTCCGGCTAGTCCACCAACGCGACCACGGCATCGACTTCCACCGATGCGTTGCCCGGCAAGCCCGACACCCCGACGGCGGTCCGGGCATGGCGCCCGGCCTCGCCGAAGACGTCGATGAAGACCTGCGTCGCCCCGTTGATGACGGCCGGGCTTTCGCCAAAGCCGGACAGGCAGTTCACGAAGCCGCCCAGCCGCTGAACCGAACTGACCCGATCCAGGTCGCCGTCGCAGGCCATCCGGAGCGTGTAGAGCAGATTGAGAGCGCAGACCTTGGCCGCCGCCTGGGCCGTGGGGATGTCGACACCGCCCGGCCCGACCGGCCCCACGCAGGTGACCTTGCCGTCCCACTCGCAGATCTGCCCCGACAGGAAGACCAGCGTCCCCTCCCTGCGGAACGGCAGGAAGGCGCCACGGGGTGTCCAGGGCGGGGGAAGCACCAGCCCCAATTCCTCCAGCCTTCGGTCGATGCGCCCCATCCCGTCCCTCCGCAGGTAAGTGCTCTCTTACCTCGGACGCGTGCCAGCCCGGACGGGTGCGGTCAAGCCCCGGCCGCAGTGTCCGGGCATGTCGGGCTGCGCTCCGCGCCCAGGTATCCCAGCACCATGGCCACGGCATGGTGGCGTCGGGCCCGCGTCCAGGCAGGGTCGGCAAGGTCCGTACCGAAGGTCGCCGACAGTGTTGCAGCATTGTTGAGGTGGTGCGCGCTGAGCGCGACGATGCTCACATAAAGCTGCAGAGGATCGACGGGCTCGCGAAAGACCCCCTGCGCGTGGCCGCGGGCGACCAGCCGGCCGATAGCGTCAATCAGCGGCTGCGACATGTCACGGATCATGCGCGATCGCTGGATGTGGCGCCCACCGAGCACGTTCTCGTTCCGCGTCATGCGCAGGAACACGTCATTCGTGGCGAAGAAGTCGAAGGTGAACTCCACCAGCCGCTGCATGGCCTGCTCGGGTGGGCCACTTTCGAGGTCCAGGCTGCGCTCCTGCGCCCGGATGCCGGCATACACCTCGTCAAGGGCGGCAAGATAGAGCTGCTCCTTGCTGCCGAAGTAGTGGTAGAGCATCCGCGGGTTGCAGCGCGCCGCCTTGGTGATGCGCTCGACCCGCGCACCGTGGAAGCCATGGCGGGCAAACTCCCGCAACGCCACCGTCAGGATCTGCGCGCGCGTCCGCTCGGGATTGCGTGGCTTGGGTGCCGGCTTGCGCGGTGTGGTGGGGGGACTATCCATCGTCAGCGGCTCCAATGGCAGTTCCAGCTGCCGGCTACTCACTGGCTCGGACGATGGCCCGCCGCAGTGCTTACTTACTCGACCTTACTTGGACAGCCAGACCTTCTTACCCGCACATGGGTTGCGTACAAGGGCGGCGCCAGGCAACGGATCACACTGCAGCGAACTTATGCGCGAACCAGGCAGCCGGAAGCGGATTTCGCAATCGCGCAAAGGACTTCGCGCCCTCTTGCTTCCACAGTGCTTCCACGGTGGCTGGAAACGCAAACGCCGCCCGGTCGTAACCGCCCGGTTCTGGCCGCCTTGCAAGATCAGGCGGCGGCGTTTTCGGGCATGATCTGCGCCTTGGGCGTCCAGTTCCACGGCAGCAGCTCGTCGACACGGTTGCTCATATAGACGGTTGCTCATATATTCGTGGATACGGTCGAGAGCGTCGGCGAGGCAAGCTTGCGGATCGAGACGGTTCATCTTGGCGCTCTCGATCAGCGTCATGGCGCGCGCTAGGGTCTCGCCGCCGGTGTCCGGTCCGGCGAACAGCCAGTTTTTCCGCCCCACGCCGATCGGGCGCATGGCGCGCTCGGCTGCATTGTTGTCGATGGCGAGGCGGCCATCGTCGAGGAAGAGCATGAAGGACGACCACCGGTTCAGGGCGTAGCGGAAGGCTTTGGCGAGATCGCTCTTGCCGGGAATGCGGGTCAGCTGCTGTTC
>SKMM01000036.1 GCA_007121055.1 Paracoccaceae bacterium
GCGGACAGGGCCGGCGGGGCCGGGGCGGTGGGGGGCACGGCCGCGGGCCGGGCCGACTGCGGCGGCAGGCCCGTGAAGGGTCCGGGAGAGACGGGATTCATGGCAAGACACCTCCGGTGCGGAAAGACATGCGATCCATGCCTTCAGGAACGCACAACACTCGCTAAGGAAAGGTGAACGCGCGCAGCGGTCTGCGCCGGGCGGGCTCAGGGGGCCAGCAACCGGCGGAAATGCTGCTCCAGATGCGCCTCGGCGCCCTCCAGCGGGTCCACGCCGTCGCCCCGGATCATGCGGATCTGCGCCTCGAAATCGGCGTAGTGCTGGGTCAGCGCCCAGATCGAGAAGATCAGGTGGTGCGGATCGACCGGCGCGATCCGGCCCTGATCGGCCCAGCGCCGGATCACCGCCGCACGGTCGTCCACCAGCGGGCGCAGGACCTCGCGCAGGAACCGCTCCATTCGCGGGGCGCCCTGCAGGATCTCGCCGGCGAAGAGGCGGCTTTCGCGGGGGTACTGGCGCGACATCTCGAGCTTGCGGCGGACATAGCCGAGCAGTTCGGCGCAGGGCTCGCCCTCGGGGTCGAGGTCACGCAGTGGCGCGATCCAGGTCTCCAGCAGGTCGGTCAGAAGTGCGCGGTGGATCGCCTCCTTCCCCTCGAAATAATAGAGCAGGTTGGGCTTCGACAGGCCCGCAGCCCGGGCGATGCGGTCGAGCGTAGCGCCGCGGTAGCCATGGGTCGAGAACACCTCGAGGCTGGCGTCGAGGATGCGGCGGCGGTTGCGCTGCTGGATGCGGGACTGTGGGGTCTGGCCGTCCGGAGTATCGGGGGCGTTGGACTGGGACGGGGCCTCGACGGCCATGGCGCCCTCCGCGCTGGGACGGGCGGAACGACCGCCCCGCTCCGGCGATGCCCGGCGGGGCCGGGCTTGACTGATCGGGCGACTCTGGTAGCGTCCCGCTGCCGGGTTTGTCAAACCCCGACGGGCGCAGGACGCCGCTGGCGCCGCGCCAATCCTCAGATGCAGGAGCATTCCATGGCCCTCGATCGCCCCGCCGCGCCCAACGACCTGCACGCATTCTGGATGCCGTTCACGGCGAACCGGCAGTTCAAGAAATCCCCGCGGATGTTCGTGGCAGCCGAAGGCATGCACTACACCACCGCCGATGGGCGCAAGGTGCTGGACGGCACTGCCGGGCTGTGGTGCTGCAATGCAGGCCACAAGCGGCCGAAGATCGTCGAGGCGATCCAGAAGCAGGCCGCCGAACTCGATTACGCGCCGGCCTTCCAGATGGGCCACCCGCGCGCGTTCGAACTCGCCAACCGGCTGGTCGATCTGGCGCCCGACGAGATGGCGCACGCCTTCTTCGTCAACTCCGGCTCCGAGGCGGTGGACACCGCGCTGAAAATCGCCATCGCCTATCACCGCGCCCGGGGCGAGGGCGCGCGCACCCGGCTGATCGGGCGCGAGCGGGGGTACCACGGGGTGGGCTTCGGCGGCATCTCGGTGGGCGGCATCGTCAACAACCGCAAGGTGTTCGGCTCGCTCCTGACCGGGGTGGACCACCTGCCCAGCACCCATATCCCGGAAAATCGCTGGACCCGCGGCCAGCCGGAACATGGCGCGCATCTGGCCGATGAGCTGGAGCGGATCGTGGCGCTGCACGGGGCCGAGACCATCGCGGCCTGCATCGTGGAGCCTGTGGCGGGCTCCACGGGCGTGCTGATCCCCCCCAAGGGGTATCTCAAGCGGCTGCGCGAGATCTGCACCCGGCACGGCATCCTGCTGATCTTCGACGAGGTCATCACCGGGTTCGGCCGGCTCGGCAGCCCCTTTGCCGCGCAGCACATGGACGTGGTGCCGGACATGATCACCTGCGCCAAGGGCCTGACCAATGGGGTGATCCCCATGGGCGCGGTGCTGACCACGGCCGAAATCCACGACGCCTTCATGACCGGGCCCGAGCACCTGATCGAGCTGTTCCACGGCTATACCTATTCCGGCAACCCCATCGCTTGCGCCGCCGCGCTCGCCTCGCTGGAGACCTATGCCGAGGACGGGCTGTTCCAGCGCTGCGCCGATCTCGCGGGGTACTGGGAGGATGGGCTGCACAGCTTGCGCGACTGCCCCCATGTGATCGACATCCGCAACATGGGCCTGATCGGAGCGGTGGAGCTGGAGCCCATCGCGGGCGCGCCGACGCAGCGGGCATTCTCGGCCTTTCTGAAGGCCTATGAAAAGGGCGTGCTGATCCGCACCACCGGCGACATCATCGCCCTGTCGCCGCCCCTGATCATCGAGAAGGCGCAGATCGACGAGCTGTTCAGCGCCTTGCGTGAGGTCCTGCAGGCCGAATGACCTCGCTGGATATGCATGGAGCGCACAGGCCTCGCCACCGGGTGTTGTTCGTTCAGTACGGCGACTTTCGGGCGGCCCTCCGGAATTTTGAGGCGGGGGGAGAAGAAACCTACATGGATCAACGAAAATCGGTGGAGTTCGTGCAAACGATGAGCGCGAGCGCCGATGTGGTGGTGGCGGCAGCCTCGGCTGCACCCTATGATGAATTCGTAGCCCCCGGGCTACGCGTGATCGGGATCAGGCGTTCGGATATATACGGGTCGGACCTGCCGACGCGGCTACTGGACGATGTTCAGCCGTCACTTTGTGTGCCTCGCTTTCCCCACACGCCTTTAATTCAGGCGCTGGTGGCGCGAGGGATCCGCGCCTTCCCCTGTTTTGCAGATATCTTCACCAAACCGCGCGGAACGGCCTTCCTGAGCCCCCGTGGGCTTCGACAAAGATACCGGAACCGCGTCCTGGGGCTCGCGCTTGCAGCACCGTGCATCACGGCAGTGGGTAATCACAGCCTGTCAGCGTCGCTTTCATTGCGGGATGTCATGGGCGTTGATGCGGACCGGATCGTACCTTGGGAATGGACCCGCCTATCGGCGGCAACCACAGCAGTTGGGGCGGCGCTTGACAGTGACCGGGGGCTACACCTCGTCTATGCGGGAACTCTGTCCGAGCAAAAAGGCGTTGGCGATCTGCTCGTAGCCTTAAAGCATGCCCGATTGAGTGCGTTACAGGTGAACCTCACTTTGTTTGGTCGTGGTCCAGATGAATCCAACTTGCGGTCCTGTGCCGAGGCCCTGCCGCACACGGTTACCGTGGATTTCAAGGGCAATCGTCCCAACACTGAGGTGCGAGCTTGCATGCAAGGTGCCGACGCGGTCGTTGTACCGTCCCGACACAGCTACGCGGAAGGGCTGCCCAACGTGATCTTCGAGGCACTGGCCGCCGGTGCGCCACTTGTGGTTACAGATCACCCTGCCTTTCGCGACCGACTGCTTGACGGAACAGAGGCAGTCGTAGTGCGTGCAGCCGACCCACACGCGCTAGGCGCTGGCATTGCACGGTTGGTGGACGAGCCTGGTCTGCAAACACACCTCCGAAACACCGCCGCTGCCACGCTTAACGGGCTTTACGTCGGCCGAAGCTGGTACGAGTTGATGCAGAATTTTTTGGATGATCCGGAGGATCGTACCGGCTGGGTTCGTGCCGCGTCCCTTGCTGGTATGGATTCGGCAGAGGGAATACGGTCAAAAAACTCATTAAAAGTGATCGAAACGAATAACCGCGTTTGACCAGCGCGCGCCCTCCTAGCTTCAGCATTAGACAGGAGCCGCAATGCAACTTTCCGGTGCAAACCTCAAAACCAACCCTGATCGCCTCTGGGACAGCCTGATGGAGATGGCGCGGATCGGCCCCGGCGTGGCCGGCGGCAACAACCGCCAGACCCTGACCGACGCCGACGCGGAGGGCCGCGCGCTGTTCCAGGGCTGGTGCGAGGCCGTCGGCGGAACCGTCAAGGTCGACCGCATGGGGACGATGTTCGCCGAGTTTCCCGGCACCGATGCGGAGGCGCTGCCGGTCTATGTGGGCAGCCACCTCGACACCCAGCCCACGGGCGGCAAGTACGACGGCGTGCTGGGCGTGCTGGGCGGGCTCGAGGTGATCCGGACCCTGCGCGATCTGGGCATCAGGACCCGCCGCCCCATTGTCGTGGTGAACTGGACCAACGAGGAGGGCACGCGCTTTGCCCCCGCCATGCTGGCCTCGGGGGTGTTTGCCGGCGTGCATGACCTCGACTGGGCCTACGGGCGCACCGACGCGGGTGGCACGCGCTTCGAGGACGCGCTGACGCGCATCGGCTGGCAGGGCGAGGAGGAGGTGGGCGCCCGCAGGATGCACGCCTACCTGGAGCTGCACATCGAGCAGGGCCCGATCCTCGAGGCCGAGGGCAAGGACATCGGCGTCGTCACCCACGGCCAGGGCCTGCGCTGGATCCAGTGCACCGTCACCGGCAAGGCCAGCCACACCGGCTCCACGCCGATGCACATGCGACGCAACGCCGGCCGCGGGCTGGCGCAGATCACCGAGTTGGTGCACGAAATCGCCATGAAGCACCAGCCCGCCGCCGTGGGCGCCATCGGGCATATCGACATCCACCCCAACAGCCGCAACATCATCCCCGAGACGGCGGTCTTCACCGTCGATTTCCGCTCCCATGTGCTGGAGACGCTGGAGGCGATGGTGGCCGAGCTGCTGGAGCGCGCGCC